>JAFDME010000249.1 GCA_019306075.1 Deltaproteobacteria bacterium
TTATACAGATCTTCATGTTAACTCATGGGTTCTGGTCTCCACCTTCAACTATATCTTCCACTGCAAGGGTGTGGCACTACAAAACAAATGGGTACCGTTCAGGGAATTGCCCAGTGGGCGCGACGGTTCACCGCTTTTTGTCCGGCAGTGTGAAGACCCCTTTAAAAGGCTCGCTGATAAATATCCCGATCTTCTCCTGGATATGGTGGATTTATTCAGTGGAGGCCAGGTCTCTGATCAATATGAAGCTGATATCGCGGTGATATTGTCGCCTTTGCCTCTGGTACCGATGTTGATATGTTACTGGAAAGCCGATGATGGCATACCTTCCAGCCTGAATCTGTTTTTTGATGCCACGGCAGAATATAATATCAGTATAGAGGGATTGCGTTTGCTGGGTACAGGAATCACCCGCATGTTTGAAAAGCTGGCTCAACTTCACGGGGTCGCAGGAGATCATGCAGGCTGAGCTGAAAAGAAGTCAGGAAGTATTCGAACCCATTATTGATCTGACTTAAGAACTGACAGAAAGGCATTTTGTGGAATGTCTACATTGCCGACTGTTTTCATTCTCTTCTTGCCCGCTTTCTGTTTTTCAAGAAGCTTCCTTTTTCTGGTGATATCACCGCCGTAGCATTTTGCTGTGACATCTTTTCTCATGGCTGAAACATTGGTTCTGCCAATGATAGTGCCTCCTATAGCAGCCTGAATCGCGATCTTGAACATCTGTCTTGGGATTTCCTTTTTCAGCATTTCACAGGCATGAAGACCTCTGGCCCTGGCGTTGTCTCTATGAACAAGCTGTGACAGAGCGTCGACAATTTCCCCGTTGACAAGGATATCAAGTTTGACCAGGTCACTTTTGCGATAATCAATTATCTCATAATCGAACGAGCCATATCCCTGGGTTATCGATTTCAGTCTATCGTAAAAATCATAGATAACTTCAGCCAGTGGCAGCTCACACTGAAACTCAATTCTGCCGGGAATTGGATAGTGAAAATTGGTGTTTTCTCCACGCCGGTCCATACACAGAGTCATAACCACACCCATATATTTTTCAGGGATAAGTATTGTCGCTTTAATAAACGGCTCTTCAATCCTTGCAATATGGGCCGGGTCAGGGAAATGAGCCGGGTTATCGACTTTTTTCTCAGTTCCGTCAGCGAGGTGAAAGATATACTGAACGGAGGGAACAGTGAGTATGAGAGAGATATCAAATTCTCTTTCAAGTCGTTCCTGAATGACTTCCAGATGAAGAAGGCCAAGAAAGCCACATCTGAAACCGAAGCCAAGGGCGGCAGAGGAGTCCTTTTCAAAGGTAAGGGCGGCATCGTTTAATTTCAGTTTTTCCAAAGCTGCCGCAAGATCCTCATACTCATCTGTAGCTATAGGATACACTGAAGAAAAGACTACCTGCTGCACCTTTTTAAACCCTGCAAGGGGCTCTGAACAAGGAGTATCTTTTAAGGTAATGGTATCTCCAGGCCTGGTATCCTCGACGGTCTTAATACCGGCCAGAATATATCCGACCTGTCCGGCAGAAAGTTTTTTTTGCGGTTCCTTTCTAAGCTTGAACAGTCCAACCTCTTCAACTTTATATTCCCTGCCATTGGACATAAAACGGATTATATCCCCAGCTTGCACAGTTCCGTTGATCAGTCGAATAGAAATGATAGTCCCTCTGAAAGGATCATAGTCAGCATCAAAAATAAGTGCCTGTAGCGGTGCTGCCGGATCTCCCTGTGGCGGCGGCAGTTTCAGGACGATGGCCTCGAGAATTTCATCCACCCCCCTGCCTGATTTTGCTGAGCAGAACTGCACCAGTTCGCTGTCAAGGCCCAGGTCTTCCTCAACCTGCAGAGCAACGGTCTCAGGTTCAGCGGAAGGAAGATCAATTTTATTGATTACCGGCAGGATTTCAAGATCATTATCCATGGCGAGATACAGATTTGCCAGGGTCTGTGCCTCAATACCCTGTGCCGCATCAATTAATAGAAGGGCTCCTTCACATGAGGTGAGAGCCCGGGAAACTTCGTAACTGAAATCCACATGACCCGGTGTATCTATCAGGTTGAGGAAATAGGTTTCTCCGTCTTTAGCGGTATAGGGCAGGCAGATAGTCTGGCTTTTAATGGTGATTCCCCTCTCTCTCTCAATCTCCATATTATCAAGTAACTGATCCTTGAACTCTCTGTTTGTCACGAGATTACAGAGTTGAATCATTCGGTCAGCCAGGGTGGACTTACCGTGGTCGATATGTGCGATGATGGAAAAATTACGTATGTTATTCATGGATAAAACCGTAAAAATGTTATGTGAAATTTGAGAAGGCTATGTCCGACAGGCACAGACTTTGAGAAGTTCGACAAATAAGGTGCAGTGTTTTTCTGAAGCCTTCAACCATATATTATCAAAACACTTCTCCGGGGTAACAGATAAGATTTCCGATATGTCGGGTAATTGTATATGGAAGATTGAGATAAAGATTTCGATGTTTAGCATAAAAAAGATAATAATAAAATAGATATTCCGTATCATGCCCTTAGTGCCTTACTCGATAAAAGCTGTAATAAAAAACAAGAAAATGAAGAAGATCGTTTAAAATTATATGGTTGAATATACTTTCATACCACTTATCCAGTGATGCTAAAAAATTTCCGACTTGTCGGGTGAGAAACAGCACGTTGAATACACTTTTTGCAGGATCTGATCTCATATGAGTAAGCACATAATGATTGCACTTTATCCAATGTAGAGTAATATTCTGAGTTTTAGGGTCTGACTCCAGAACTTTTGTAATAAAAAATGAAATTGAAGAAAATCGTTTGAAATTACATGGTTGAATATTGTTTTACGGTACTTGTCTAAGCATTTTAAAATTCTAATTTATTCTGGTTAGTCTGTTTTCTGGATCTCTATCCCGGAGTGATTTATATGAGCAAAAATACGAAGGTTGGGACTGATGTGGATTCGAAAGGTAAAGGGTATGAGAACCCTCTTGTTGCTGTGTCGGATGATGAGAACCTTCCCGCTCTCAGCAACCCTGCCCTGCATAGATATTTACAGGAAATAAGTCAGTATGAACTGTTAACCAGGGAAGAGACGGATGCCCTGGCAATTCGCTTCAAGGAAGAGGGTGACCAGGATGCCGCTTACAGGTTGGTCTCCTCCAACCTGCGTCTTGTTGTTAAAGTGGCGATGGATTTCCAAAAATACTGGATGCAGAATTTCATGGATCTTATCCAGGAAGGTAATGTCGGACTTGTACAGGCAACAAAAAAATTTGATCCTTATCGCGGAGTTAAATTCTCATACTATGCAGCATACTGGATTCGTGCCTATGTCCTGAAGTTTATCATGGACAACTGGCGGCTGGTTAAGATCGGTACCACCCAGGCCCAGCGTAAGCTTTTCTTTAGTCTGAATAAGGAAAGAAAACTTCTTGAGGCGCAGGGGTTTCAGGCGGAACCAAAGCTTATTGCCCAGCGTCTGAATGTAAAAGAGCGTGAAGTTGTCGAAATGAGCCAGCGGATGGATAACTGGGATGTTTCCCTGGAGAGTCCCGTACGTTCAGACTCCGATGATGAGCAAAAAAGCTTTCTGCCAAGTAATGGTCCCGGCATTGAGGCTGTTGTTGCCGGAAAAGAAGTAAAAGTGAAGCTTGCCGAACTTCTTGATACCCTGAAAGACAGACTTAATGATAAAGAGAGAATGATTCTTGAAAAGCGTTTACTTACCGATGAGCCAATGACGCTTCAAAATATAGCAGATAAATTCTCAATCTCCAGAGAGCGGGTAAGGCAGATTGAGGTTAACCTTCTGAAAAAAATGAAAAAATATCTCGAGATTGAGATGCCTGATATAGTGGATTATTTTGATGGCAAGAAAATTGTCATTAACTCTGATCATTAGTACCTTTATATGAAAGTCCTGTATTATATGGGAGAAAAGGGATTCGGAGGAGTGTTGACACAACAATCCACAGCTTGTGAGGATGTTTGGCAACACTTCTCCGAATCCCTGTTACATTACTTTCAAGTTTCGTTGTGAAAATCATTTCATGGGTGTTGCTCCGTAAAAGCTGTAAAGAAAAACAGGTAAGCACACTGAAAGGTCTGGGCATAAATTCCGACTCCGAGAAAATCTAAACCACAGAGAGCACAAAGGACACAGAGAAGGCAAAAAGAAATTCTTTTCTCTGTGTCTTCTGTAGTGAGAGAATGGAGCATCTCTCTTTTTAATACTCCCTTTTTTTTTGATGACATGTATCTATGAAAGTACCTTTGCTTGACCTACAGGCCCAACTGGAAACTCTTGAAGACGATATAATCAGAGCTGTAACCCGTGTTGTGAAATCAACACGATATATTCAAGGACCTGAAGTAGCTCACCTTGAGAGTGAAATTGCGGATTATTGCGGGGCGGATTATGGCATCGGGGTCAGCAGCGGTACTGATGCCCTGCTTGTTTCTCTTATGGCAATTGGTCTAAAACCCGGGGACTCTGTTCTCATCACTCCATACTCTTTTTTTGCTACCATGGGCGTTGTTCTCAGGATGGGTGCGACTCCTGTTTTTGCCGACATTGACCCTCTATCTTTCAATATAGATCCTGATAAAATGGCAGAAATCCTCAGAGAGGATACCGAGAGGAAAATCCGGGCTATAATTCCAGTGCATCTGT
>JAFDME010000250.1 GCA_019306075.1 Deltaproteobacteria bacterium
GACTTCAGCATGAATAAGAGTAGAGTCCATATCAAAGGCCACAAGCTTCCTGTTGCCGCTGAAAATGTTTTCCACATGAAAAGATATGTCCATTCCCGTCTGCCGGGAAATCTGCATAAACCGGGACCGCATCTCTTCAACATTTGCGGGTCTTCCGGTTACGGCCATCTGAATACTCGCCCGCTGTTTAGCCTGGGGATTCACCATGGATATCCTGCCGGAAAGACGAGTAATACTGTCAATATTGAGGTCATTTTCAAAAATAACCGTGGCAACTCTTGCGATTTGATCAGCGGTAAGCTTTTTGCCGAGCAGGGTAATAATCCTTCTCTCCTTTCCTCTCGCTTCAACCCACTTCTCATACTGGGCTTCCCCGACCGGCTTTATTTCAATAGTCAGACCCATTTTGTGGCCGGCATACAGAACATCTTTATAGAGGGGGGCAAAACTCTCCCTGCCGGGGATTTCGACCAGGATACCAAGAGATATATGCTCATGAATTACAGCCTGTCCGATATCAAGCACACTCACTTCATATCCGGCAAGTATGGTTATAATTCTTGAACTCAGCCCTTTCCTGTCCCTTCCGGTAATATTAATCAGTACAATTTCACTCATTTTGTCCCCAGACCGGATAATTTTCTGCAATCAGGCAATAAAAAGCAGTTCTCTCTATCATAACAACCAATTCTCATTATGCCAGCCGCTTCCATTTTTCCCATATGTTTTTCCGCTAAACAGAAGCTCCTGTGAAACCGGTTTTTCAGTGAATCTCTATAAAAAATTGTTTATGATCCGGCTGAAACCGATGAAGGGTATTGTGACTTAGCACACCCATTATTAACCATGTACACTCTCGTTTATGCCAAAACAAGGAGTAAATCCAATGAAACACATCACCATTTTACTGCAGACAATACTGGCTGCCTGCTTTCTCTTTTTCTCTCTGAACAGTTCATTTGGCGCTGATTCGAAATACCCGTTCGGACTTTTAATGGTCGGCCCATCAAATGATCATGGCTGGAGCCAGGCCCATTTTGAAGCCGGCAAGGAAATGGAAAAAATATTCCCGGGAGCTGAGATGATCTATATTGACAAGGTCAACCCGGCCGACAGGCCTGGAATTACCATCCCGATGCTGGTTGATGATCTTGTTTCCAAGGGAGCGAAACTGATCATCGGCAACTCCGATGACATGAAGGATGGAATGCGTGAAGCATCAATGATGCACCCTGAAATAAACTTCATTCACATTTCCGGCGATGATGTCATCACGGGCAAATCCGGCGTAAACCTCAGCAACCTGATGGGCCGTATGACATACGGTAAAATGATGGCCGGCTTCACCGCCGCGATGAGTTCTCAAACGGGGAAAATAGCCTACCTTGGTCCACTGATCAATGCCGAGACCCGACGTCTTACTGCCGCCGCCTATCTTGGCGCCCGGTATGCCTGGACCAAGATAAGAAAAAAAGATCCGGCAGATCTGAAATTCAAAATCTCCTGGATTGGTTTCTGGTTCAATATCCCCGGTGTGACCTCCGATCCGACCCTGGTTGCCGGCAGTTTTATCGATTCCGGTTATGATGTGATTATTTCCGGTATCGACACGACCGAAGCCCTGGTAGTAGCCGGACAGAAGCGAAAAGGTGGCAAAGATGTCCTGGCAATTCCCTATGACTATAAAAACGGTTGCAGTTCAGCCCCTGAAGCCTGCCTTGGCGTACCGTATTTCAACTGGGTGCCGGGTTATACCAGGCTGATCGGCAACAGCATGACCGGTAAATGGAAACAGGAATTCCTCTGGCTCAGCCCGGACTGGAAATCAATCAACAATCCGAAAACATCGCCTATCGGTTTTAAAACCGGCGATGGTTTTGATGAAAAAAACAGGAAAGCATTGACCGATTTCCAGGCATCCCTGGCAGATGGAAGTCTGAAACTTTTTACAGGGCCACTCAATTTCCAGGACGGAACAGTTTTTCTAAAAGATAAGGTGAGCGCAACTGACGAGCAGATCTGGAACCTTCCACAGTTACTTGAGGGAATGGGAGGGGCTTCAAAATAATTCCTGACTCCCATTCCTATTCAGATGATCAAACTGACAAATATCAGTAAAACCTTCGGTGAGGTTCGCGCCCTCCATAAGGTTAATCTGAACATATATCCCGGCACCATCCACGGTATAATAGGTGAGAATGGTGCCGGAAAGTCGACTCTGATGAAAATCCTGACCGGCTTCATCAGAAGGAGCAGTGGTAATGTAATTTATCAATCCAAAAATATTAATCTGCAGAGCCCCAGAGATGCCCGGGAGATCGGCATTGGCATGCTTTACCAGGAACCTCTCGATTTCCCCCTGTTAACAGTTCTTGATAATTTCATGACTGGAGGTTCATCGTTCCCACCATCAAGACAGAGGGCCAATTTGTCCCGGCTATGCAGCGACTTTGGTTTTGACCTTGACCCTGACTGCAGAGTGAACCAGATCACTGTTGGTGAACGTCAGCAGTTGGAGCTGCTTCGCCTTATTCAGCAGGGAACAAAGATACTTATCCTGGATGAGCCTACCAGCGGTATTTCTGAAAAACAACAGGATCTGCTCTTTACCGCCTTAAGGAATCTGAAAGCGGGAGGAACCGCAATCCTCCTTGTTTCCCACAAACTTGACGAGATCGAACTGCTCTGTGATGATGTAACAGTATTGCGACATGGCGAAGTTACAGCATACTGGAAACGCCCCTTTGACCGTGATGCAATGCTCCTTGCAATGTTTGACACTGTGCCTGAAAGTAAACCAACAGCAGTAAACTACACCGCAGTGGAACCGGTTCTTGATTTTCATAAAGTCAGCTCGGGAAAAGGCAGATCCGGCCTTAATTCTGTTTCAACAACAATCAGAGCCGGAGAAGTTGTTGGGTTGGCCGGTGTTGACGGAAGCGGCCAGTCCGTATTCCTGCAACTGGCATTTGGGCTCCTGCAGCCTGATTCCGGCCGGATCTCCCGTTCCCGTGAATCCGTTTCCCCCGCCTTTCTTCCGGCGGACCGGCTTGCGGAAGGTCTTGTGCCTGGATTGACAATAAGAGAACACCAGATCCTGAGCAGCAACATTGGCCCTGTTATTACTTCAAAAAGCGGACTTGCAAAGACCCGTAGGGCGATAAAGAGCTACAACATTGTGGGAAGTCCGGAAACTGCAGTTAAAGATCTTTCCGGCGGGAACCTGCAGCGGTTACTGCTCTCTCTTATCCCCAATGACGTACAGCTGATTCTAATGGAAAACCCGACAAGAGGTCTTGATCTGCAGTCTGCCTCCTGGACGTGGGAACAACTTCATAACCGGATAACACCTGACGGAACCATCATTTTCGCCTCTCCTGATCTCGAGGAGCTCCTGCAACAGTCAAGCCGTATCCTGACCTTTTACAACGGCTCCATCACCCTTGACACACCAGCCCATGCGACAAACTACCGACAGCTTTCCAGAGCAGTCACAGGAGAAAAGGATCCCGCAATATGACTTCCAGCCTGGGCATTCCTCGTTTTATTATAATAACTGTACCCGCTCTCGGGGTTGTCAGCCTCCTTCTTCTGTCTCTTGGCATTTCACCGCTGACAATCGCCATAACTCTTGCCAGAGGATCTGTTCTGTCGTGGCTTAAATTCAACCATGTCCTCTCAGTGTGGATTCCCCTCCTCCTCTGCTCCTGCGGACTGCTCTTCACCTTCCGGGCGGGACTCTGGAATATTGGAATAGAGGGACAGGTTGTCTGCGGGGCAATAGGTGCTACCCTTGTTCTCCGTCTTGGTAATACATATCTGCCAGCCGCCATGCTCCTTTCCCTCTCCTTTCTCTCAGCCTTCCTGGCAGGTGGAGTATGGGGGGCTCTGGCTGGATTTCTAAAAAACAGGGGCGGAGTTAATGAAATATTCGGGGGACTTGGCCTTAACTTTGTTGCTCAGGGTGCAATCCTCTGGTTCATTCTCGGTCCCTGGAAAAGGGAAGGAATGGCATCAATGAGCGGCACTGACCTCTTTGCCAGAGAACTATGGATGTGGGTTCCCCGGGGATGGCGGACCGCACCGGCAGCACTGATTCTTACTGTTACTGTTTTTCTGTTTACAGCTTTTATCCTGAGCGCCACCCGGTTTGGTCTGAAAATCAAGGCTGTTGGGTTAAACCCAAAGGCATCAAGGCTGTTTGGAATTAACCCAGATCTGACCGGATTTACGGCAATGATTATAGGAGGAGGACTTGCCGGTCTGGCAGGCGCAGTCCAGGTCAGCTGCGTTTATCATCGGCTGATTCCATCTATATCAAGCGGCTACGGGTATCTCGCCCTGCTGATAGTTATGCTTGCCAATTACAAAGTTACACTGACACCGATAATCTGCCTTCTATTCGCCTGCCTGACAGCAGGTTCAATCCAGCTTCCCATCACCCTGCAGATAGACTCTTCTCTTTCCGGCGTGATCCAAGGGACCCTGGTCTTAAGCGGCCTTCTGGCACATGGCCTGCAGCAGCGCAGACTTTTACGAAAGGGGTCATAAAGCGCTACCAATGGAAATATCAATCTCTTCACTTATAGCCGCCATAGCAGTAATGGCTGCCCCCCTGGTACTGGCATCCCTTGGAGAAACCCTTACTGAGAAAGTGGG
>JAFDME010000251.1 GCA_019306075.1 Deltaproteobacteria bacterium
CTGACGCCACCCTTTGGTTTTGCCTTATTTTATCTCAGAGGTGTAGCTCCAGACTCCATTTCCACCATGGATATTTACAGAGGAGTGATTCCCTTTATCTTTCTTCAGCTTGTTATGCTTCTCATTTTATGGTTCTGGCCGGCTCTTGCTACCTGGCTTCCCGGAGTTGTCTATGGGACCTGATAATGCATGGGTGATTTACTTCTGCATTTAACGGTTGCAGTTTGCCGTTGACCCTTTTGTGATGCCATCATCATGCACTCAAATATCAATGAGTGGTCCAGGAATTTTATATCTGATTCGGGTCGTCTATGAATCGTTCGGCATATTCCACCACCGGTTTTGCAATTAAGGCCCTTTCCCGGCTTTCAAAAGCAAATCTCACCATCCATGGGAAGGAGAATATTCCACCTGCTCCGACGATTTTTGCCATCAACCACTTTACCCGCATTGAGACCCTTTTACTTCCCTCCTATCTTTATGAATTAACAGATATTCCTGTATGTTCACTGGCTGATGATGGGCTTTTCAAGGGTGGGCTTGGCAAATTTTTTGACCTTGTCGGTGCCATATCCACTCGTGACCCCAAAAGGGACGAGCTGATTGTAAAAAGCCTGTTGACCGGGGAAGCGAGTTGGATCATTTTCCCGGAAGGCAGTATGGTGAAGAGCAAAAAAATTATCAGTGACGGGAAGTTTATAATTCCCCATCCTGACGGCATCCATGAACCTCACACGGGTGCAGCTGCTCTGGCAATGAGAGTGGATCTTTACCGCAAATATATCCTTGAGCTTACAGAGTCATCCCCATCTCAGGTCTGGTCGGTTCTTGAAACTCTGGGCATTGATAATCTTGATGATATTAATGTTCAACCGGCAACCATTGTTCCCGTTAATCTTACCTACTATCCCATGCGGGCCGTGGATAACATTGCCTCCAACCTGGCATCCAGACTTGTGAAGGATATATCGGAGAGGATGCTGGAGGAAATCATGACTGAGGGTACAATGCTGCTGGCCGGGGTGGATCTTGATATCCGTATAGGCAAACCGATAGTAGTTGAAGAGTTTCTCGATCCCGGATGGCTGAAGAAGGATATGGCCAGAGATGGAATCACCGGGTATGAACTTACTGCCGAGTTAAGTGAGGGAATGCGGAGTGCTGCACGACAGATTATGCAGCACTATATGCATGATATCTATGCGATGACTACTGTAAATCACGAGCATCTCTGTGCCTCCTTTCTCAGGGTATACCCTTACAGGAGGATCAAAGAATCCGACTATAAGAGAAGTATCTTTTATGCCGCCTCATTGTTAGGGGATGGTAGTGAGTTTTTCCTGCACAGAGCTCTGCAGGGTTGTCAGGCACATCTGCTTACCGATGACCGGCATGGAATTTTTCAAAAGTTCCTCCACTTGGCCGAAGAAAAGGGTGTGATAAAAAGAGATGGGGACTACCTTATTCCTGATTGTACAAAATTATCTCAACTGCTGAACTATCACAAGGGCAGGATTGAAAATCCAGTAGAGATAATGGCCAATGAGGTGGAACCGCTGGCAAGCCTGCAGAAAACCCTGAGATCACTCGGCCGGTTGCCTGGGTTTTTACTGCAGCTTTCTCTTGTCCGCTATCTTCTAAAGAAGGAACTTGCAGATTACGAACAGTCATGTGTCAAATATAAAGTAGAGGGTAAGGGTGATTCCTCCTGCCCGGGCCGGCCCTTTTTACTGCCGGCCGCGCGTCGCAAAAAAGGTGTCGTGCTGGTACACAGTTATCTGGCAGTGCCTGAGGAGGTCCGGGGGTTGGCCAAACATTTGAGGAGGGAGGGGTTCTGGGTATATGCAGTCCGATTACCGGGGCACGGCACATCTTCTGAAGATCTGGTTGAGAGAAAATATCAGGAGTGGCTGGATGCTGTTGAAACCGGCTTTATCCTGATGAATAATATCTGCGACCAGGTTGTGGTGGGAGGCGTGGCAGCCGGGGGCAGCATGGCCCTGAATCTGGCGGCGAGAGTGGCGGAGGTTGCTGGTGTCTTTGCACTCTGTCCTCCATATTCGTTGAGGAACTATTCGACCAAATTCATGCCCGCTGTTGATGTCTGGGACCGGATCGTGAACAGGGTGAAGGGGGGAGAGAAAAAAGAGTTTCTGGATTTTTCTCATGGAAACCCTCATGTGAACTATGCAAAAAACCCTGTTTCGGGGGTGCATGAGGTTGGTCAATTTCTTGATTCTACGGAAAAGTTGTATGATCAAATCAGGCAGCCAGCCCTGGTTATTCAGGCAGACGAGAATCCTGTTGTTGATCCCGGAGGCAGCAGGAAGATTTTTGAGATGATTAAAAGTGATCAGAAAGAGTATTGTCTTTTAAGCTTTGATAGACATATACTTGTGCAGGGCAGGAAGGCGGATATGGTGCAGTGGAAAATTTCAAATTTTATAAAAAGAATTTAGTACCTTACTCCTGAAAAACTGTAATAAAAAACAAGAAATTGAGGAGTGTGTTTTGAAGTTGTGTGCCTATGTACAGCATCATGGTACTTATCCAAGCATTTTAAAATTTCGATTTATTCGGGTTAGACTGTTTTGAAAGACGGCAGAGATAGAACTGTGTGGTCCGAATATTATTCAGAATTCCCCTACTTTTCGGAGGAGCTCATTCGTGACGGCTGCCATCCGAGAAAGATGGTTCATGAGGTGGCGGCGGAAAAAGCGATTGTACTTGTGCATGGTTTAAGTGATTCCCCCTATTTTCTCTCCGCTGTTGGAGACTTTTTCCATTTTGAGCTGAGTTATGATGTCTATCTTCCTCTTCTTTATGGACATGGTCTGAAAGACCCGGATGGAGCGAGAGGAGCCTCACTTGAGGAGTGGAAGAAAAATGTACGTTTTGCAATTCATACTGCAGCGGGTAGTGGCAGGTTTCTTTCTGTCGGTGGGCTGTCGACGGGAGGAACTCTCAGCCTTTATATGGGATGCAATGACCCTCTCGTTACCGGAGATGTTTATCTCTTCGCTGCAGCTCTGGGACTTAAGGAGGGATGGCTTGGTATTGCCGGGAGTGTGAAAGAGTTTCTTCTTCGCCTGCCGCTCATCCTCCCTGCCAATAACAGGGCACCATTGATTGGATCAAATCCGTACAGGTATGATTATGTCAGTTTGAACGGGGCAAGAGAACTCATCCACCTTATTGTGGAACTTGGTGGAGTTATTGAATCAGCCATATCGGGGGGCCACTTTCCCCAACATATTTTTTCCGTATCAACGGAGTATGATGATGTCGTTTCTCTTAAGGCTATTGATAAGCTGAGGGAAGTGGCAGAGCCCGGCAATTTCAGCCAATATATTATCCCTGAAAACTTACAGGTTGAACATGCCTCCATTGTGCTGGAAGATCCGATTTTTGCAATTGATGCAGAAGCAGGGGATTCCCCCCTTGAAAAAGCTAATCCTGAGTTTTTCGAGATGATGGAGGCGATAAAGGAGTTTGAGCAGTGATTAACAATGTGACACTTTCTGATAAAAATATGTTTAACTGGCAGATGAAGCAGGATGGGTCTGTTTCGTAAAAGAGGGAAGAGTGTTATGAAAATGAATATATTTGTTTTACTGATTGCCATGCTGGCGGTATCCTGTGTTCCTGTCCATGTGGAGACTGACACCATTGCAGGCACAGATTTTTCAGCAATAAAGGTTTTTTCCTGGCTTGAGACAACTACGGCACCGGGAAATGATGTACGGGTGAATAATCCGGCTCTGGCAGCTCTGGTGCGCGCTGCTGTTGAAAAAGAGCTTAAGAAGAAAGGGTTCACCAGGGGTGAAGATGGGGACTTTCTTGTCAACTGGCTGGGTGCAATCAAGGGCAAGGTCCGTGTGGAATCCATTCAACATTTCTATTCCGGTTATGGATACCAGACAATGTCCGGGGTGATGGCCGGAGATGTTGCAACAGCCGGCACGGTTGGAACATATGAAGATGGAACTATCGTTATTGATATTCTTGATCCGCAAAAGCATGAACTTCTCTGGCGGGGAGCCGGTACACGACGGTTATTAAAAGATATGGATGAGGCGCAGGTTGCCGGATATGTCAATCTCTCGGTGGCTGAAATTCTTAAAAACTTTCCGCCCGGTACAAATAAATAAGGGGGCTGCTATTTCCTTCTGATATGCTTTGAGTCCGGGGGAAAAGAAAAGGACGCGGGCCAAGAAATCAGTTGACAGCTGTTTCGTCGCGGTTTATATTCCCGGCCTACGATAATTTTGCTCTGTTCAGGTCAGCGCCTGGAGCAGATGATACTAATCCTCGGTAGCTCAGTTGGTAGAGCGGGTGGCTGTTAACCACCTTGTCGGCGGTTCGAGTCCGTCCCGAGGAGCCAGTAATTTCAAGGCTCGATGCCCAATCGGGCCTTTTTGACTAGGAGCTTGTCCGAGAATAGGCATTTTGTTCAAAATCGAGTTTTTCCAAAAAAATCAGCACAGCCATATAAGTGATATTGCGAGCATTATTTTTTTGGAAATAACGAAGAGATTGGGTAGAATGCATTCTCGGACAAGCTCCTAGAGTCGGGGCGTAGCGCAGCCTGGTTAGCGCGCCTGCCTTGGGAGCAGGAGGTCGTAGGTTCGAATCCTACCGCCCCGACCATTAAATCG
>JAFDME010000252.1 GCA_019306075.1 Deltaproteobacteria bacterium
ACCGATTTATAAAAATACGAAGTGATCAGTTTGATTTCAGCTCTAAGATTGAAGTTGCACTGATGATAGCACTCGGTGAATCCCTTCTTGGCAATTATGCGGGGAGGAAAGTCATGGAAGATGTTGAAGGCGACGGGATTTTATTGGGAAAGGTGTATCATCTCTATTTAAGGGCAGAGGAAAAAAGAGCCTGTTTTTTTGCTTCCAGCCAGCTGGCTGCATTTCTTTCCCTGTCAAGAATGTGTTCAACAGAGGATCCGAATCATTATACCCGGCTGGTAAACCGGGGGGAGGGGTTTACTCCGCCGGGGCTGTTGATGGGGTTGATGTACGCGTGGTATCTGGACAATCGGCTGGCCACACATATTGAGTATAAAATGTCGGTAATGAAGATCAATAAGAGTACTCTGATTCCGGAACAGTTAAACATGGCCTGGCGAAGAGAAAAAATGGTTGAATTTTTTCGGGAAATTGTTTTTGAATCTCCGCGGTGATGATTGTGGTGAATATCAGCAACGAGGTACTTATTCAACCATTCCAAAATTCCGATTTATTCGGGTTGGACTGAACAGCTTGCTGTTTATCACTCTTGTCCCCCGCCGCCCCTGTTCATAATCACTATTCCAGCAATAAATGCAGGGATACCTGCAATTGCATGGTTCATGTGTATGAGCATAAGTGCAGAAAGACAGATAATCATACCAATAATTACTTTGTTCATAGTTCAATTAAGAGGAGTTCGTAAAAGCCATATTTTCGATGGCTAAGTAAAAAGTCTTCAATTAACATTTTTCCATAACAGCCTGCCACTGCTGTTGCAGTTTT
Organism: Deltaproteobacteria bacterium; assembly: GCA_019306075.1. Taxonomy (GTDB): domain Bacteria; phylum Desulfobacterota; class Desulfobulbia; order Desulfobulbales; family Desulfocapsaceae; genus Desulfomarina. The sequence goes on from JAFDME010000252.1 coordinate 826, forward strand.
TTTGCTGAGACCGGGAACGAAGTTCTGATTTCCGGGGAAAAGACAGAAATTCTGTATTCTGCCAGCATCTGACGATATTTCTCCAGTGGCACCAGCACATCATCGGGGAGATCACCCATTTTTTCAAGTGATTTAAGGTTATTCAAATGGGGAGATAGTTTTTCTTCCTTGCCGGCATCTTTTCCCGGATTAATACTATATCTTTCAACTCTTATAGCTAAACTGTGAAGTTGCCTTCGGGCTGATTCTGTCTCTTTATGGGATTTTTTGATGAGAAAATCTGGTCCGAGTATCTCATCGATACGTTCATTAAAGTAGTTGCACCTGTCTTTAGGAAGAAAATTACCACCTGATTGAGCACTGAAAATTCTGCTGACCAGATCTCTCACTTCTCTCCTTTTGCGAAGAAGGTTCATAAGATCGTCTACGATTACAGTGCCGGTTTTATAGAGTCCCTGAACCCTTATTTCAGCAATATTTTTTTCAAACAGCTGTTGTGGTTCAATGATTGCGGAGGATGGCCTGAAGATTGACCGCATTGTATAATTGAGAAGAGAGTCGACAGTCTCTTTACGGTTTTTTGTTCCACTCTCAAACAGCCATAGTGCTGAAGGTGCTGTAAGTGATGACCTGCAGAACTTTTTGAGTGATTTATGCTGGTCTGAAAACTGCAATTTGTAAAGATAGAGTATTCCCGCCCGGTTGAGCTCCCTGACTTTTTCCAGGTTTTTGTCAAAACGGATTTTGATAATTCCACGACCGCTATCGGGTATAAAAGAAGGGTAGAGAAAACCTGAACTGTCACCTTGAGAGTTGAAAAGAGGGATTGCTTCAGGCAGTCCTTCGAATTCCCATCCGGTATACTCTTCTTTCTCCCATGTATTGATCATCTGCCGATCCTTTTTTGCCAGGAGTTCCATGTCAAGTGGTGTCTCTGCAGGACCGATCTCGATTAACTTTTTGAGGTTTCTGCCACTGGCAATTTCCTTACCTGAACTGTCGAGGAGGGAGAATCGTGGCTGCAGGTGAAGTGGCAGTTCCCTGGACCAGTCTGATCGCCTGATAAGCAGTCTGAATTGTTTCAGGATGGATGATTCTACTGCGCCGTATAGCGATCCGGAATAAAGGTCAATATCGTCCAATATTCGATCCACAGAGTTGCGTACGGGGACCAGGTTCTTCCTTATATTTTTCGGAAGACCCTTGAGAAGGAACATCAGTTTCTCATGGAGCAAACCGGGGACCAGCCATTGGAAAATATGAGGCGACAGTTCGCAGGCAACATCAACAGGCAACCGAAATGTAACGCCATCTTCATCTGAACCGGGCACGAAATTGTACTCAAGTCGCAGTTTAAGGGAGCCGACATTAAACAGTGGGGGGAAGTCTGCAAGTTTATTTTCTTCCGGCTTTTTTAAAAGAACGTCCTCTTCACTCATTTTCAGCAGTTGCTTGTTGTGCAGTCTTTTTAAAAAACGGTTAAACGTTTTCCGGTCATACACATCATTTGAAATTCTATCCGCGTAAAATTTATGGAACGTGAGGTCGTCTGCAACTATCCCTCTGGTTCGCAGTTTGTTCTCAGCCTCTTCCCAGTCTCTGACCAGTGTGAGGTTATGGTTCAGAAAATGATAATCACCACTGATTTCGCCATGAACCAGAGCTGATTGGATAAAAATATCACGCGCTTCAGCAATATTTTTTTTATGACTACGGCCAAAGTTAACTTTCCTTCCTGTAATAATCAGTAATCCAAAGAGGGAAACATTTTCACTGGCAGTGACCTGCCCGGTTTTTTTATGCCAGGCGGGGTTTGTCCAGGAGTATTTACATAAATTACCAGCTGCGGTTTCTATCCATTCCGGTTCAATAGTGGCCACGGTAAGAGCGAAAAGTCTGCTTGTTTCAATAAAATCTGCGGCGATTATCCATTGACCGCTTCTGCTGAACTGATGGGAGCCGGGGAAAATCATCAATGATTTATTGTATCCTCCCTGGTATACAGATTTATTTCTTTTAACAGCAATATTTCTTAAAAAGCCGGCGAGTAACGATTTATGGATCTGTTCATATGATCCCTCACTCTTATTGGCGTTAAAACCCTTCCGTCGTTCCAGGATTCTGTCGAGTTGTTCGTGGAGATCAAGCCATTCACGCATACGTTGAAACGAGAGAAAGTGAGTTTTACAGAATTTTTTTAATTTTGACCATGACCTGGTCTCTTTCTGCAATTCATGGAATGCATTCCAGATATTCAGAAGAATGATGAAGTCAGAATGGGGATGTGAAAACTGTTTATGGGCATTGTCTGCCTCATTGGCCTGTTCTGCAGGACGTATGCGTGGATCCTGAAGTGCAAGTGCTGCACCGATAATTTTAATTTCCCGCAGACAGTTATTCGCCACAGCTTCAAGGATAATTCTCGAAATACATGGGTCTATTGGTAAATCAGACATAATCCTGCCATTTCTGGTAAGTTTCATGTCGCCAGTGATTGCCCCAAGTTCCTGCAGGAGCCTGTATCCATCCCTGATTGCATTACCGTGTGGCGGGTCGATAAAGGGAAAGTGAGAAGGATTTCCCAGTTTAAGGGAGATCATCTGTAAAATGACTTCTGCAAGGTTCGATCGCTGGAGTTCCGGGAGAGTATATTCATCCCTGCTGTTATAATCTTCTTCCGAGTATAATCGTATGCAGACTCCAGGGCCGATACGCCCGCATCTCCCCTTTCGCTGATTACAGCTTGCCCTGCTGATTTTACTCACCGGGAGACTGGTTGTTTTTGCTCTGGTGTTGTAATAGGATATTCTGGCAAGACCGCTGTCTACCACATATCGAATTCCGGGAACTGTGATAGAGGTCTCAGCAACGTTTGTTGCCACAACTACTTTGACCTTTTTAAAATTTTGAAAAATTTTCTTTTGATCTCCCGTCTGCAGTCTGCCGAACATTGGCAGGATAACCGTATGCTCCGTTTTCTGATTCAGCAATGTGCAGCATTCTCGAATATCACGTTCAGTGGGTAAGAAGACAAGGATGTCCCCCCTCGCTTCTCTGGACAACAGGTCGAGCACAGTTTGTACACAATGATCAATCCCGCTCTGCTTTTCCTTTTCTGCCTCCTCATCAGGAGGATTGTACCTCACCGTCACCGGGTAGGTTCTTCCTGCAACAGAGAGTACAGGTGCATTATTAAAATGTCTGGAAAAGGCCTCAGTGTCTATTGTGGCCGAAGTAACGATTACCTTTAAATCGCCCCTTTTTTCCAAAAGACGCTTCAGATAGCCGAGGAGAAAGTCGATATTCAGGCTGCGTTCATGTGCTTCATCTATTATCAGCACACCATATTTCAGAAGATCAGGGTCACTGCGTGTTTCTGCAAGGAGAACCCCATCTGTCATGAATTTAATTCTGGTCGATCTGGAGGTATGGTCATGAAAACGTATTTTGTAGCCTACCAGGGAACCACAGGACCCGAGTTCTTCAGAAACTCTTCCAGCAACAGTAGAGGCAGCAATCCTGCGAGGCTGAGTGCAGCCGACGAGGAGTTTATTGTCAGGTAAGGCATCAAGGCACATTTTACCAATCTGGGTTGTTTTACCTGATCCTGTGTCTCCTGAAACGATGATCACCCGGTGCTTTTTTATAGCCTCAATAATATTAGTTTTATGGCTGGTAATAGGCAGATTTTCAGGATAAAATATATTCATGAAATAAATGGTGTATCCTTAAATAGTATGGTGAATTTTTCTTGAGTACTGTTTAAACTCAACTACCGACAGATGTCCTTTTTCTATTTCAACCGACGTCAAGGGTTCTGGGTGTACCGG
>JAFDME010000253.1 GCA_019306075.1 Deltaproteobacteria bacterium
GACTTGCATGTGTTAAGCACGCCGCCAGCGTTCGTTCTGAGCCAGGATCAAACTCTCCAGTTTGATATCCTAGACCACTCGTTAAAGTGGTTACTTATATAGTGCTTAAATATATAAGAGCTCGATTTTCGAATTACGAAAACATAGCTCATTGCGACTCTCTTAATTCCTCTTACGAAATTAAAAAAGATCGCGATGGGCCCGTTTGCTGTTAATGTTGTTATTCAGTTTTCAAGGATCGTTCTCAATCTACCAGAAGGTAAATTGTGCGGTACAAATTCCGCAGCGAGGTCAACAATCTAATCTCAAGTAATTCCATTGTCAATCATTTTGTTGACCGCTTTCTCTCTTTTATTCGGCACTGTTACCACAGGGAAAATCTCATATTCCCCTGAATCCGTGCAGGCAAAAAGATCGCGGCAAACTACCTGATGGAAGGCCGGCCGTCAAGAGAAATAATGTGAATTTTTAATTCTTTTCTGTCTATTCTTCAGATATCCAGCCTTCAAGGGCAGCAATGATTTTTTTTGCCTGGTCTGTGCTGGATATATTAAATTTGGATTTAGGGATATACTCTCCCTGTCTTTTTTGATAACGGCGGATGGTGTACATATCCTTGCCATACTCGCCCGAGCTTTTGTTCAGGTTATTATAGCGATACATAATTGTTGCCCATGCACCTTTGGTAAGAACCTCTTTGCCTGTCTGTTTTACGACAAGAAGTCCATCGTCTTCATAATTTACTGTAAGGTCATCAACCGTTGAGTTCATTTTTTATCCGGTGGGGGAAGGGTTTGAGAATAATGTTTCCATAATTTGAGGTGCATTATGTAATGCACCTCAAGATTTATGTAAAGCTAAAGTAGGTTCCACAGTTCAAAAAGTGCTATCTGCTCGGCACCTGCTCCCTTGTGGTTCTTCCTCTATTCCTCCTGTTGCGTCGAAAAAGTGAGGCCGCTGCTGTCTCCCTCAACAACAATGTGATCCCCTTCCGTGAAATCACCGTTAAGGATTTTGATGGCCAGAGGATCCTCCAGTAATCGCTGAATCGCCCTCTTGAGAGGTCTTGCTCCAAAGGAGGGGTTATACCCGCTGTCTACGAGGAAACGTTCCGCTGATTCTCGAATATCAAGGCTGATTTCTTTCTCCTTAAGCCGATCAATCAGTTTCTTGAGCTGGATATCCACGATAACGAGCATGTCCTCTTTGTTTAAACTATTGAAAATCACCGTCTCGTCAATCCTGTTGAGAAATTCCGGTTTAAAATGACTGTGCAGGAGATTATCAACCTGCTGTTGAATCGCCGATTTGTCTGCGGATGCTTCGTTCATTTGCATGATCAACTGGCTGCCGAGGTTGGAGGTCATGATTAAAATTGAATTTTTAAAGTCGACCGTTCTTCCTTTTCCATCCGTCATTCGACCGTCATCCAATACCTGCAGGAGGACATTGAAAACGTCCGGATGGGCCTTTTCAATTTCATCGAAGAGAACGACGGAATAAGGCCTGCGCCGAATCGCTTCTGTAAGATAGCCACCTTCTTCGTACCCGACATATCCGGGAGGCGCCCCAATAAGCCGGGCAACGGCATGTTTTTCCATAAATTCAGACATATCAATACGAATCATGGCCTGCTCATCGTCGAAAAGAAAATCTGCCAGTGATCTCGCCAGCTCTGTTTTACCGACTCCTGTGGGGCCAAGGAAAATGAATGAACCAAGGGGGCGATTCGGATCCTGCAGGCCCGCCCTGGCTCGTCTTACCGCGTTTGAAACTGCAGTTATCGCATCTTTCTGACCTACTACTCGTTTACTCAGTTCCTCTTCAGCGTGAACCAGCTTGTCTTTCTCTCCTTCCAGCAGTTTGTCCACAGGGATTCCTGTCCATTTAGCAATGACGGCCGCTATATCTTCCGCCGCAACCTCCTCTTTGAGCATCATCTGTTTGGCCTGAACATCCTGAAGTTGTCTATTGGCCTCTTCCAGTTGTTTCTCAAGTTCAACAATTTTGCCATATCTGATTTCTGCGACAAGACTCAGGTTACCCTCTCTTTCTGCCTTCTGTTCTTCAATTTGTGCGGTATCTATTGCCTCTTTAATCTGGCGTATATTCTGGATCGTATCTCTCTCCAGGGTCCACTGGGCTCTCTTTGAGTTGAGTACATCCTCCAGGTCAGCCAGTTTCTTTTTTGATTCTTCAAGACCTGTCTTTGAGGCTTGATCCTTTTCTCTTTTTAAGGCTTCCTGTTCTATTTCAAGTTTAATCTTCTGCCGTTCCAGTTCGTCAATCTCAGCGGGCATTGAATCAATCTCAATGCGCAGTTTGGAGGCTGCTTCATCTATCAAGTCAATTGCCTTGTCCGGCAGGAATCGATCAGTGATGTAGCGATTTGACAGGGTTGCGGCGGCAACAGTTGCACCATCCTGGATGCGGACACCGTGATGGATCTCATATTTCTCCTTAATTCCCCTGAGGATTGAAATAGTGTCCTCCACTGTTGGTTCCAGGACGAGAACAGGCTGAAATCTTCGTTCCAGGGCACTGTCTTTTTCAATATATTTTTTATATTCATCCAGGGTGGTGGCGCCTATGCAGTGGAGTTCACCGCGGGCCAGGGCCGGTTTAAGCATATTGGAAGCGTCCATGGAGCCTTCTGCTGCTCCTGCGCCAACAATAGTATGAATCTCGTCAATGAAAAGGATTATTTCACCGGCTTTTTCTTCGACTTCCTTGAGGACTGCCTTAAGTCTGTCTTCAAATTCACCTCTGTATTTTGCACCGGCAATAAGTGAGCCAATGTCCAGGGAGATGACCTGTTTGTTTTGTATGGTTGACGGCACGTCGCCACTGATGATTCGCTGGGCAAGTCCTTCTGCGATCGCTGTTTTACCGACTCCCGGTTCACCTATCAGGATAGGATTGTTTTTTGTTCTCCTTGAAAGAACCTGGATTATTCGACGGATTTCCTCGTCGCGTCCTATTACCGGGTCTATTTTCCCCTGTCTGGCAATGTTGGTCAGGTTGCGGCCATATTTTTCCAGTGCCTGATATTTTTCTTCAGGGTACTGGTCTGTAACTCTGTGACTGCCCCTTATCTCCGACAGAGCCTGGAGGAAATTGTTTTCATCAATTCCCCGGCTGCTCAGGGTTTTGTGTATGGGGCTCTTTTTGTTTTGCAGAGCAGCCAGAAACAGGTGCTCTTGACTGATAAATTCATCCTGCATGTTCTGGGCTACAGAAATTGCTTTGTCAAACAGAACCTTTAGTTCCTGCGAGGCGTAGCTCTGCCCGGCGCCATGACCGGACACTTTCGGAATATTTTCAAGTAATTGATTTAAATCACTGAGTACCAGTGAAGGGTCAATTCCCAATTTTTGAAGCACAGGCACAACTATACCATCTGGTTGCTGCAGGATGGCTTTCAGCAGGTGCGGTATGCTGATCTCCTGATGACCGCTGCCCTGTGCAAGTTGCTGTGCTGACTGAATTGCTTCCTGTGATTTGTGTGTAAATTTGTCAAATTGCATTTTTTCTCCCCCTGGTTCTTTTTATAACGGTGAAGAAGCGTCACCGTTATAAAGTTATTTTCTGTGCTGTATCGTGATGGTAATATAAGGATGACGACAGTGTGTGTCAATATTTTGACGCAGCAGGAAGGGCAAAAAAAACGGCAAGCCCTTTATTGAGCTTGCCGCAGCAATTCTTTTTACATTTCAATTCTCTGTTTACCTCAAGGAAGCAATCAATTTCGAAAAGGTTTGTTTTATCTAACAGTGATCACCCGCAGCCACCTGAATCACAGGAACCGGAACTGCAACCGCCCCCTCCATTTATCGGGTTGGTTGAGGTTATACCGAAACCAGAACGGGGACCGGCATCAACAAAGTCAACAGTAATTCCGCCGCATGTGGTCAGCAGGCTATCCTCTACCAGAAATTTTAATGTATCATTCTCAAAAACCTTATCGTTTTCTTTTGGCTCATCCAGAGCCAAACCCAGGGACGGGCCTGCTCAGCCTCCCTGCATAAGGGCTATACGCAGTGCAGAATCAATATTGTTCTGCTGCATGTACTCTTTTAGCTTGTCTACAGCTAAATCCGTCACATTGAATTCGGACATGAAATGCCTCCTTAGAAATATTGATCACTAAATACTCCTGTTAAGGCATATCGCTGTCTTTGACAGGTAGTATTTATATTTGACTACAAAGTAAGATAGTGGAACCTATTAGTCAATCCACCTGACAGTAAAAATAGTACGAAGTTTGAAATATTCAAGTTTTTCCTTGAATAGAGATGCATTTCTTTTTTTTAAAAAGAAGAAGAGATGCAGAATGGAAGAAAAATGATCTCAATGTATATTCTTTTATTGTACACTTTTGCAACTGGTTTATAGTTCTGCATGAGTGTCTTGATTCGCGATTGTTGTCATGAAAAACCGGAAATTTATAAGCTGCCTGGCCTTCAAAAGAGCGAAACGGTGTCATCGCTGTGCAATAAGTTGTATGAGTTTGAGATGGTTTCTTCTCGAACTGGTTGCGGGAATTTCTTCTAATAGTGAGGTTCTAGTATGAAAAAAATTGTCATATCGACGGGAGGCGGGGATGCTCCCGGGCTGAATGCAGTGATCTATTCAGTT
>JAFDME010000023.1 GCA_019306075.1 Deltaproteobacteria bacterium
AGGATGTAACTTTTGGGTTGCGGGCAACGCCTGCGTTAGAGGGTTAATTGATTGGTGTCAAATTAACTTTGATGTTATATTTTTCTTCTCCCCTGAGCACTGTAAGTGTGATGTCCGCGTTGATATCAAAACGTTCAAGTTCTGCTCTTAACTCATCATATGATCGTACGGTAACGCCCTCCACTGCGACTATAATGTCTCCCAGGACAACCTCGCCCCTGTATTGGACTGTGGGTCTGAGACCGGCAGTTTCTGCAGAACCGTTACGGTCAACGTTAAGAATAAGAACGCCTTCAATTCCAAGTCTCTTTGCCAGTCGCTGGTCCGCAAAAGTTGCTCCAATACCGGGTTTTATCACCCGGCCGTGCTGAATGATCTGTGGCACAGTTCTGTTTACAGTGTCCACAGGAACGGCAAAACCAATGCCGGCATATGCGCCGGAAGGACTGTAAATAGCAGTATTCACGCCAATCAGCCTACCGGCACTGTCCAGCAGCGGCCCTCCAGAATTTCCCGGATTAATGGCAGCATCAGTCTGTATCATACCCTGTATTGTTCTGCCCGTAACCGCCTTTATTTCTCTCCCAAGTGCTGAAATAATACCGGAGGTAATGGTCTGGTCGAGACCGAACGGGTTGCCTATGGCGAAAACTTTCTGACCCACCAGGAGGTCACCGGATTTACCAATGGCTATGGGCCTGAGCATTTTGGCGGGAGCACTTATCGTAAGTACAGCGAGATCTTTATCCGGGGCTGCTCCAATTAAAAGAGCTCTCCGGGTTGCGCCATCAGCCATGGTGACCTGGATACGGTTAGCATCGCTGATTACATGATAGTTTGTCACTATCCGACCCTGGTTGTCCCAGACAAACCCGGTTCCTGTTCCCTGGGGAATTTCTACAGCATTAAGAGAAAAAATGGATCTTCGCAGGGCTATGGATGTTATGTAAACAACGGAGGGTGAGTTTTCCCGAAATATATTTATGGTATTCAGCTCATCTTCGGCGAGATCGCCCCTGGCCAAAACAGCGCGGGGCTCAACATTTACACTGCTTAAATAATTTTTTACAGGAGAAATAAGCAGCCAGAGTACAAGACAAATTAATCCAATTGCAGCCAGAGGCTTTGATTTGACTGCTTTTATCATAAATTCAGGAATATCTTGGCGATCCAGAGATACATGGAAACACCAAGAATATCGATTAAGGTAGTGACAAAAGGGCCTGTAGCTATTGCAGCATCGATATTGAAACGTCTAAAAATAATAGGGATAACCGCACCGAGTGTTGCCGACATCACCATGGAGAAAAAGATGGCAAGACCGACCACCATACCGAGGAGAGCTGGATCAGAAAAACCAAGATAGGCTATAATTCCGAGAAAAGATCCGTAAAACAGGCCCAGAATCAAACCGATCCCCGTCTCCTTGAAGACAACCTTATATGCCTCCCCCATGTTCACCCGGCCGGTGGCCAGACCCCGGACAATAATCGTTGAACTCTGGGTTGCTATATTTCCCCCCATACCACTGACAATCGGTATAAATGAAGCCAGGGCAATAACCTGCGTCAGTTCATATTTAAAGGCCCCAATGATCAACATTACCAGAATGCCACCGACCCATGAGGCAAAGAGCCACGGAGCCCTGATAAATGCACTCTCCCTGGTTGATTTAAGGAGTATCTCTCTATCTTTACCTGCACCGGCCATCTGCAGGAATTCTTCCGTTGCCTCCTCACGGATAACATCAATAATATCATCGACAGTTACGATTCCCACCAGATTGTAGCTGGAATCGACCACAGGGACAGCGAGTATATTATACTGGGAGACCACATGGGCCACTTCTCCCTGATCAGTATCAGTCGTTACCGAAATAACGTTCGAATTCATAATATTCTTCAACTGCCGCTCTGCCGGGTGCAGCAGCAGTTCACGCAGGGAAATAACACCGGAAAGTTTACGTTTGCCGTGGGTAATGTAGAGATAGAAAACCATCTCTTTTTCTTCGCTGCGTTTTTGTACTGATTTAATTGCATCTCCGGTAGTCAGTTCTTCATCGAGAAACATAAAATCCGGAGACATAAGTCCGCCGGCAGATTCAGGATGATACTGCAGCAGTTCATCAACTTCCGCCCGATCCTTTTTGCCCATATGTTTGCGGATATCATCTGCAAGTTCCTGCGGTAGAATTTCGAGCAGATCAACAGCATCATCTGAGGCCATTTCAGTCAGAATATCAGCCATATACTGAGAGCTGAGACCTTTGACAAGATCAATAACCAGTGCATCATCGAGTTCACTTAAAAATTCGCCGACAGACTCACTTTTTCCGATTATATCAAAAACTGCGGTGCGCTCATCCTCTGTAAGGTGGCGGAAAATCCAAGCCATATCGGCAGGATGTGTTTTTGCAATGAGTTTGGCCAGATGGTCACTTGCCCCACGTCTGTTAAGCCTTCTGACCATATCAAGGACGATCATCCCTTCGTTGCCGATCAGTTCTCTTTTTCCTTTTTTTTCCATACCTTACCCTGAAAAGCTAATTGCTGAAAATTCTTCTTGTTTTTGGATCATAGACAAGTATATTGACCAGATCATTTACTCTACAATTGTCTGGTCATCAAGGTCAATCTGATTTTTATTCTCCCTGGTTGAACGGCTGGAGCTCAATTTTATTTCATTAAACATGTCGACTTCATTTCATAATAATATTGAAGATATCTTTGCTGAAGCGTGTGAATTACACTCCCGTTTAAATTTTGCAACTGCAGAAAAGATCTATCTCGAACTCCTGGAAAAAAATCCTGGTGGTGGCCTGATCCATTATAATATAGGATTACTCTACTATCAGACAGAGCAGTTCAACAAAGCAATTGCCCATTACATGAAGGCAAAAAAACTCGCTCCTGCGGACCCCGACCTCCTCTTTAATCTAGCATTGTGTCAAAAACAGCTTGGAAGGCTTCATGATGCAGCGGCAGGTTTTGAGGAGCTGATTCAAATTTCACCGAAAGAACTGGACGCCCTCTATAACCTGGGAAACTGTTATAGAGAACTTCGGGAGTATGCTAAAGCGGAACAGGCTTACCTGCGGCTTCTCCTTGAAAATCCTGATCATCTGTCCGCTAACAGAAATCTGGCGTACCTTTATCATCTTCAAAAGGACTTTGACAGTGCTCTTAAATATTATAATAAAGTTCTGGCCCTTGAAGAGGGTGATCCGCAGGCAGTCCATATGGTGGCAGCGATCACAGACAGTGGTGCCGCCTCTGCTCCAGCGGAATATATCAGAGATATTTTCAACAGATATTCAGAGACGTTTGATGAGGTGCTGCCGGGAAATCTCAAATATGTTGTTCCTGAAAAACTCAGATCCAGACTTGATTCTCTGGGCTATCCATTGAGTCTGTTTCCAAAATGTATTGATCTCGGTTGTGGAACCGGGCTGGCAGGCAGTCAATTTGGTCCGGTCTGTAACCATCTGACTGGAGTCGATCTGTCAGAAAAGATGATCGAAAAGGCCTCCGCAAAAGGAATCTATGATATCCTCCAGGTCTCCGAGATAACATCTTTTCTGGAAACTAAAAGTGATGAATATGATCTTGCTGTGGCTGCTGATGTTTTAACATATATGGGAGATTTAGCCCCCCTGTTTAGAGCACTGACCGAGGCAATGGGCGAACAGGCTCTGTTTTGCTGTTCAACTGAAGACAGTGATCAGCCTGCATTTTCTCTTTGCCCGAATGGCAGATTTACCCACTCTCCTGCCTATGTATTGAAGACAGCAGCCCGCTTCGGTTGGCAATGCATCGACCAGACCGGATCCAGGCTGAGAGAGGAGGAATCTAACCCGGTTACAGGAACTCTTTACTTTTTTACGAAAAAAGAAGATTGATTCACCATGAGTCCTGGAACAACGACAGTACTGTTGTGCAGTCAGAATCAGCAGTGACGCAATAATTGTCAGTTGAAAAGTGATGTCTTCTGCGCAATATAGCATATCCCCAGACCTGCGCTCATGGCAATGAGCCCCATGGAACGGAGCTGACCTGGACTCATTGAGCCCAGCTTTTTCAGCCACTCCTGCATACCTTCAGGTGAGGCAACGTAAGGGAGTCCTTCGAGAATAAGAATAAGCCCTATTAAGAGAGTGAATAATTTCATATCTAATCTGATTGCTTTTTTCAGAACATTTAATATGTTACTATGGGAATGTGGGGATATATTTTAAACCCGTACTAAAGTTTTGCCGGCTTCTCCTTGAGGGGCAGAAGAGACTGTCTGAGACCCCAACTACTACTCTTTTTCAAAGTTAATAACATCCTGTATTTCTGTCTATGATCTATTTTCATTTCATTTCCGTAAGGCAGAACAGGGGATAATTCATCAGTAAAAAAATACATTATGAGAGATCCTAAGCAATCAAAGTACAGCGAGGCTGGAGTTGACATCGATAAAGGTAATAAATTTATTGACGAAATCCGTGACATTGTCAATTCAACCCGGAAAAGAGGTGTCCTTGGGGAAATCGGTGGATTTTCTTCACATATGGTAATTGATACCAACAGGTATGAAAAGCCTGTCATTGTCAATTCAACTGACGGCGTTGGCACAAAGCTGGCTGTTGCTCATCTCTGTAATAAACACGACACCATAGGTATTGATCTTGTGGCCATGTGTGTCAATGACCTTATTGTCGGTGGTGCTGTGCCACTCAGCTTCCTCGATTATATTGCAATGGGCAGGCTTGATGTTGCAATAGCAAAAGAGATTGTAACCGGGATAGCGGCTGGGTGTATCCAGGCAAACTGCTCTCTTACGGGCGGAGAGACTGCTGAAATGCCAGGTCTTTACCAGGGTAAAGATTACGATATTGCGGGTTTTGTCACTGGTATTGTTGATCGGGATGAGATAATCGATGGTTCCGATATCAGACCAGGCAATCTTATAATTGGGTTACAATCCTCCGGTCTCCATTCAAACGGCTATTCTCTGGTGAGAAAAATATGCTTTTCCGACCATAATCTGACTGTTGACCAGTTTATTGATGAATTTAACTGTACCCTTGGTGAAGAGCTTTTGAGACCAACCAAAATCTACGTCCAGTCCATACTCAATGTACTGAAAAATTACCGCATCAACGGTATGGTCCATAATACCGGCGGCGGATTTATAGACAATATTCCAAGAATATTGCCCAAAGGGTGCAGAGCCGTGATAGATACCAGGACATGGAATCCGCAGCCTGTTTTTTCATTTCTTCAAAGAATGGGAGAAATCCCGTCTGAGGAAATGTACAGAACGTTTAATATGGGTATCGGTCTGCTGGTAATAACGGATGAAGAGAAGGCCGCGGATATTAAGCATCACTTCGAAGCTCTGGGGGAAAAACCCAACATAATTGGCGAAGTTCTACCGGCTGCCGATGATGAGCAGAACCTTGTGGATCTGGTTTCAGACAGACGGAAAAATTAAAGCGGGTGTTGCCCGCAGTCACCGGTACCCCCCTTAATTTTTTCAAGGGCATGGTTCAACACCGGCAGGACAACGTCAAGATTCTCCCGTGCCGCCTTTAAACTGCCGGGCAGGTTGATAATCAGACTCTCCCCCCTGATCCCCGCTTTTCCCCGCGAGAGCATGGCTCTCGGAGTGATCAGCATGCTCGCCGCTCTCATGGCTTCAGCCATTCCGGGGATTTCTCTCTCCACAACCTCCATCATTGCCTCCGGGGTTATGTCAGTCGGCGACACTCCGGTTCCACCGGTTGTAATAACAAGGTCGATTTTCTGCCTGTCCGTGAGATCGAGCAGAGCATCTATTATTACCTGCTTCTGGTCAGGGATGATGTTGTAGGCCAGCAGCCTGTAACCACCGGCATTCAGCTTTTCCTTAATATACGCACCGCTGGTGTCTTCTCTTTCACCGCGTGAACCTTTATCACTCAGCGTGAGGACAGCAAAGCTATATTTATTTTGATCAGCACTCATAAAAGGGAGGGATGCTATTCTTTTTTTACCTTGGCAATGATCTTTTCAGCAATTTGCCCTGGAACTTCTTCATAGTGTGAAAACTCAATACTGAAGGTACCCAGTCCTCCGGTCATGGAGGTCAAATCCGTAGCATAAGACTGGATTTCGGCCTGGGGAACTTGAGCATTGATTATTTCTGATTTTTCGTCAGAATCCATTCCCATCACTTTTCCTCTACGGGAGTTGAGGTCTCCCATCACATCGCCGACATTGTCTTTTCCAACCCTGATCTCCATATTCATGTGAGGTTCGAGAAGTACCAGCCCGGCGTCCTGAGCCCCCTTTTTGAATGCAAGGGAACCTGCAATTTTAAATGCCATCTCTGACGAATCAACATTATGAAAAGAACCATCGACAAGAACTATTTTTATATCAATAACAGGATACCCGGCAAGGACACCCTTCTCCATTGCCTCCTGAATACCCTTGTCTACAGCAGGCCTGTACTGTTGCGGAATAACCCCGCCAACAATCTTGTCGACAAATTCATAACCTTCGCCGGGAAGAGGAGAAATCTCGATCCAGCAATCACCGTACTGTCCCCTGCCACCACTCTGTTTCTTATGTTTTCCCTGGACACGGGCTGATGAGCGGATGGTTTCCATATATGGAATCTTTGGTACACCGAGTTCCATCTGAACTCCAAACTTACGTTTAATTCGTGTGCCAACAGTATCAAGATGCACCACGCCGACCCCTGACAGAAGAATTTCCTTGGTCTGAGTCTGACGGGTCAGCCTCAGTGTCAGATCCTCGTCAAGCATTTTGGTGATTGAGGCAAAAACTTTCTCCTCTTCCCCTTTTTTTGCACTGCCGGCAAATGAGATTACCGGCTTATATGGTTCAGGGTTTTCAAAAACAGCAGGGTTTTCTGCATCGCAGAGAGTGTCACCGGTGGTCGTCTCCTTTAACTTGGCAACCGCAACAAACATACCCGGGACAACGCTGTCGACAGGTTTTTGGTCCTTTCCTTCCAACAGGTAGAGTTGTCCAAATCGTTCAGATTCCTTTTTGCTTGAATTATAAAAACTGTCTCCCTGCAATGTACCGCTGAACACTCTGAAAATTGTTAATCGACCGGCATAGGGATCCGCCATGGTTTTGAACACCAGAGCTGCGAAAGGTTCATCCGCAGATGGTTTCACCTCAACAGGTTCACCGCTCACGGGGTGGACGGCAGAGGGTGGCGTTCTGTCCGCAGGGGACGGCATGTAGGTGTTGATAATATCGAGGAGTGAAGCAGTCCCGAGGTTGCCGGTGGCAGCACAGACGCAAACGGGGGCGATTGTACCATCCAGAATACCGTTTCTCAGGCCGACCTCAAGATCTTCCCCGTTTAACTCGCCTTCTTCAAGAAATTTTTCAATAAGGTCGTCATCAGTTTCCGCAACAGTCTCCATCAGGTTTTCACGATATGCAGCAACATCATCGATGAGATTTTCCGGAATCTCTGTTTCGCTGACTGTGCCCTTGTTGCCATCAAACAGGTACCCCTTTTCTTTTATGATATCCACATACCCTTTGAAATCATCCTCAGCTCCGATCGGGAGTTGAATGACTACCGGATTAAATGGAAGGGATTCTTTAATTTCAGCAACTGTTTTGGAAAAATCCGCCCTCTCACGATCCATCTTATTGACAACAATCAGGGTGGGAAGGTTTTTATCTTTTACAATATTTGCAAACTTTACCGTCTGACCTTTAACTCCAAGTACCGCCCCAATTGTAAACAGGGCGCTGTCGCATACGTGTGAGGCAAAAAGTGCTTCGTTGATAAAATTATCATCACCGGGAGTGTCTACGAGGAAAATATCATGCTTCTTCCATGAATAGTTGTGGAAACTGGAGCTGATGGAGATATTTCTGCTGACCTCTTCATCTTCATAGTCCATCATGGAACTACCGTCATCGACTTTGCCCAGCCTGTTTATTTTGCCTGCCGTATAGAGCAGTGCTTCAGCGAGTGATGTTTTGCCACAGTTGCCATGACCAAATATTCCAACATTCCTTATCATCTTCGTATCCTGCATTCAAATCTCCTCAAAATCGACGATTATTTAATGATATTTTCTTCCATATCTCTTCACTCAACTGTCCCATGATCCTGTTCGAAATGTCAATATCAGGCTAAATCCCGGACAATCTACAAACTTGCAGGATACAACCCAACATATATGCAATTTCAAATTACAAAGTCAAGAAAGAACAGACCTCAGTACTGGTTTGAAAAAATTAATCTTCCAATACCTGGTGATAATCAACCAACAGGATCATTTTCTGGCAAAATTCTGTCAATCAATGTATCTTGAACCGCCAAAACTATTTTTCTCCGGGATATATTTCAATTGACCGAACACCAGAACAATAAAACGACAATTGCCAGATCTGCGGCTGTTGTATCTATAGCCGTAATGTGCAGCAGGCTTCTCGGATTGATTCGGGAGCAGGTCTTTGCTGGGTTGTTTGGTGCCGGCTTTGCATATGATTCCTTCGTCGTTGCCTTTAGAATCCCTAACCTTTTAAGAGATCTCTTCGGTGAGGGTGCACTCTCAGCAGCCTTTGTTACAGTTTTTTCCAGCTATGACAGCAACAGGACCAGGGAGGAAACATGGCAGCTTGCCTCAAATGTATTCACATTTATAGCAATCCTTCTCAGCATCATCTCTCTGACGGGAGTCTACTTTGCAGACTCAATTGTGTCGCTTCTTGCCCCTGCCTTCAGCCTTGTCCCCGGGAAAACTGAACTGACAGAAAAACTTACAGTGATCATGCTGCCGTTTCTGATCTTTATTTCCCTCTCAGCCGTTGTTATGGGAATCCTGAACACCAGGGGGCACTTTTTTATTCCTGCACTGGCTTCAAGTTTTTTTAATCTTGGTTCAATTATCGGAGGAACAACACTCGCTTTTATTCTTCCTAAGTATGGACAGCCGGCTATTGTCGGGATGGCTGTAGGAACGCTTATCGGAGGTGTCATGCAGTTGGGCGTTCAGTTGCCCTCACTCTACCGGATAGGATTTCGCTATAAACCCCATATCAATATGACAGATCCGGGGCTGCGAAAAATTCTTAAATTAATGATCCCCGCAACTGTTGGATTGTCAGCCACCCAGATCAATATTTTTATCAATACCAATTTCGCCGCATCCTGCGCCGAGGGTTCTGTCTCCTGGCTCAACTATGCCTTCAGACTGGTACAGCTGCCGATTGGCCTTTTCGGTGTGGCGCTTTCTATTGCCATGCTGCCCCTCCTGGCAAAACAGGCTGCAAAAAAGAACATCCAGGAGATGCGGGAAACCATGGCAACTTCACTGACCATGGTGCTGGCACTTACTCTTCCCGCCACCCTGGGCCTGATATTTCTTTCTGAACCGATAATTCGTCTTATCTTTGAGCATGGACTCTTCACTGCCGGAGATACTTTTGAAACTGCCCGGACATTGTCTTTTTATGCCGTCGGTCTCTTTGCCTATTCAGCTAACAAAGTGCTGGTACCGGCATTTTACGCAATTGATCGAACCAGATATCCGGTAATAGCCAGTTTTATGGCCATCGCCCTTAATATTCTGATCATCAATTTCACAATCGAGCATTTTCAGCATCTGGCAATAGCATTATCGACTTCATGCACAATGATACTGAATTTTTTCTTTCTCTTTATCGTTCTTCATCGAAAGATGGACGGTTTCCCTCTAAAAAGTCTGCTCACAGGGTTCCTGAAAATTGTTCTGGCAACCGGAGGACTGACTTTGCTGCTTCTCCTCCTTCTTCCAATTCTGGAAAATCCTCTCAACGGTACCAAAATCAGCCAAATGTTCTCTGTTCTGTTTATTATCGGATTGGCAGCGACTTTCTACGGCCTCATTTTACACCTGCTGCGTCTTCATGAGGCGACTCTTCTGACAAATAAACTGTGGCGGAAAATCAGAGGCGGGTGACTGTTTTATTTTTGCCCGGAAGAATCCTCGAGTTTCTTCTTCAATGCATTAATCTCCTGCCGCAGATTATCAACATCTGATGAACGGGCAAGCTGCATTTTTTCAAGAGTAGTTCCAACAGCCTGATCAATCTGTTTTTTCAGCTCTTCCTTGGATTCTTCCGACTTGTCAATCATTTCCTGTATAATTTTTTCTCCTTCCTTCTCTGACAGTTTTCCTCGATCTACAAATTCCTGGGCAATTTCTTCAATTTTTTCTTTGGTCAAGGCTGCAAATCCTATCCCTGTGAACATCGTTTTTTTAATTAAATCAATCATAGTATCTCCTCGGAAAATTACTGTAGTTGTACATTTTTAAAATAAATGGATCCTTTTTCTTGCCCCATACTGAGATTATTACACCAGATATTGAGATCTCTCTATATTATTCTTGTATTTTCCCCATATCTGTCCTAGATTTTTCAAGTTTTATATTTATTGGTATGTTGAGGAAATTCTGCAACTGTCTTCCGGCTGCACATTAATGCAGGGTACCTTGAAAAATAATTTGACGAGGTGGCCTGTATTCCTCTCAGTACCTTACTTCAGAACTTCTTTAATAAAAAACAAGGAAATGAAGAAGGGTATGTAACCATAAAACTAGGTAGGTACCTCCAAGGTACTTATCCAGGTATTTTGAAATTCCGATTTATTCGGGTTTGATTTCTGCGCCTTAAAATATATCAAAAGACAGTGTGGCAGCTGCTACCCCTTGTTTTTCAAGGAATTTTTAACCATTACATTATAATTTATCATGTCGAATCGTAGAATAGTTATCACCGGAATTGGCCTTGCTTCCCCTAACGCTTCAAACTTAACAGAATACCGGGAGAAACTTCTCAATGGAGTAAGCGGGATAGAAGAAATTGACCTCAGGTATTTTGGCAAGGCAGTCGCCGGTCTCTGCACTTTTCCCGAAACAAAGTATAGAAAGAAAAAGGAAAACAAAAAGGGAACCAGAGCCGGATGTATCGGTGTTTATTGTGCCAATGAAGCACTTGGTGATGCTAAACTGGATATGGATCATTACGACAGCTCCAAAGTTGCTGTTCTTATTGGCCTGACAGAACATGGGACGGTTGAGACGGAGAATGAAGTATATAATATCAAACAGTATGATTATGATGTGAAATACTGGACTCACCACCATAACCCGCGAACTGTACTCAACAACCCGGCCGGCGAAATAACCATGAACCTTGGAATTACCGGCCCGCACTACACAATAGGTGCAGCATGTGCCGCCGGTAATGCCTCCCTGATTCAGGCGGTTCAGCTGCTCCGCCTCGGTGAAGCAGATATGGTTCTTGCCGGTGGGATATCCGAATCAACAGGTTCATTTGGTATCTTTGCCAGTTTTCAGGCACAGGGCGCCCTGGGACACCATGCTGACCCGACCAAGGTCAGCCGGCCGTTTGACGCTGACAGGAACGGTATTGTTATTTCAGAGGGTGGTTGCGTCTTTGTTCTCGAATATCTTGAAGCTGCGATAAAGAGAGGAGCGCGGGTATATGGTGAAATGGTTGGATACGCCATGAATTCCGATGCCAGAGATTTCGTCCTGCCCTATGGTAAACGTCAGGCGGAATGTATGCGACTTGCCCTTAAAAGGGCTGGAATGCGGCCTGAAGAGATAGATATTATCAATACCCATGCAACGGGCACCAGGCAGGGCGATACCGAAGAGTGCAAGGCTATCCGGGAAGTTTTTGGTCAATCAGACAAGACCTATATAAACAATACTAAAAGTATTATAGGGCATGCCATGGGGGCTGCAGGTGTTCTGGAACTCGCCGGCAATCTGCCCTCTTTTTATGACAACCTTGTCCATCCTACTATAAATGTCGACAACCTGGATCCGGACTGTGCCCTTGATAATCTTGTTGTTAACGAACCGGTCAAGGTTGATTCCATTGGTGTCATTCTGAACAATTCATTTGGCATGGTTGGTATTAATTCTGCGGTTATTATTAAAAAAGTTCCAGATAGCGTGTAAAAAGCCTCTTTTTTAATAAAATGATACGCTCGTAAAAAGGTCGGCCGCAGCCATAGATGGTTAAGTTAAAAAGTTAGATATACGAGGCGTAGTGTTTTTCTCAGGCTCTCAACCATACATGTGGTATGTTGAGGGCCTGAGAAAAACCTGCAATGAAGGAGATCGGACTTTTTACGACACCATCAATAAAAAAAAATAAAAAAGAAGGTCGAAGTATGTTATAGTGAGTGTTTGCGTCAAAATAACATATACTCTGCGTATGGTACCGGAGTTTCCATATTTTATCTACTGTATACGTTGAACCTGGAGAGCTACATGACAAGTGAAGAAGTTAAGGATCTGATACTTGAGATTATAGAAGATATTGATGACGAAGCGGATTTTGAGAATCTTAAGGCGGACGCGCCACTGCGGGATCAGTTGGACCTTGATTCTATGGATTTTCTTGATATTGTTATGGAGCTACGTAAAAGGCACCAACTGCAGATTCCTGAAGAGGACTATCCCAATCTGGCAACCCTCGACAGTTGCGTCACCTACCTTGAACCCCTGCTGAAAGACGCATGATTTTGTGAAAGTCCCTCTCCTGGTTATCGGTGGTGGACTTTCCGGTCTGGCCGCTGCAGTTAGAGCCGCACGCTTTGTCCCCGAAGTCCTGATCATTGAAAAACATTCCCGCCTGGGCGGTCTTAATTCCTATTTCTATAGAAATAAAACTCTATACGAAACCGGACTCCACGCTATTACAAATTATGCGCCGCCGGGGGAAAAAAGTGCACCTCTTAACCGGCTGTTTCGACAATTAAAACTTAAACGTAAGGATTTTTCCTTTTGTCAGCAGCAGCAGAGTGAAGTTACCTTTCTTGGCTGTGAATCTCTTTTATTTTCCAATGATTTCAACCTGCTGCTCGAACAAATTAACTCTAAATTTCCGCAATGTATTGATAATTTCCAAAAGCTTCTTCTCTTTATCAATTCCATCAACCCCTTTCTGCCCTCTCCATTCCGCTCTGCTAAAAGGAAAATTAATGAAATACTGGGCGATAAACTGCTGACGGATATGCTGCTCTGTCCTCTGATGTTCTACGGTTCAAGCCATGAGAATGATATGGATATGAATCAGTTTGTTATCATGTTTCAGGCTATATACCTGCAGGGAATGTTCCGTCCTCTCGGCACGATTAAAAATTTTCTTGACCATCTTCACCGTCATTACCACAGTTTTGGTGGTAAGCTCAGAAAGAATACCGAGGCGATAAAACTTCTTCACAAAAACAATACTGTTTATGGTGTTGAACTGAAAAATGGTGAAATAATTGAGTGTGAGCAGATGGTTTCCACTATCGGTCTTGATGAGACAAAGAAACTGCTCTCTAAAAAGGTTAGTCCTGCTCAACCACGACTCGGGTTTACTGAAACCATTTATGAAATTAAACCCGAAAAAACCTGCTCACTTCCCAGGGATAAAACAATTATATTTTATAATAATTCTAATGAGTTTTCTTATAAAAACCCGGATGAATTTGTGGATCACTCCAGCGGTGTCATCTGTTTTCCCGGAAATTTCCAGGGGATTGAAAGAAAAGAGGTCGTTGAGGTCAGGGCAACACATCTGGCTAATTATACCAGGTGGAAAAGCATTGCCTCCTGCAGAGATGAATATCTCGCATTAAAGAGAAGAACCTCGCGCAAAACCGTCACAAATCTGGAGAATATAGTTGGAAGTTTCAATTCAAACATAGTATATGAAAACAGTTTTACTCCTGTCACCATTGAAAGGTATACTGCGAAAATTGGTGGTGCGATCTATGGCAGTCCCGTAAAGGTAAAGGATGGGGATATTGGCTTTAAAAATCTGTTTCTCGCCGGTACAGACCAGGGGTTTCTCGGTATTGTCGGATCGATGCTCAGCGGAGTATCGATTGTGAACCAGCATATTTTAGCAAAACTTTAATGCAATCACAGGTATTCTGCTGTTAATTTACTTTTTAATACAGCTCTTATTGAATAAGGAATCAGAGTTCATCAATCATTATCACTGTCTTTAATCATTTTTAATGCCGATCTCATTTTCACAGACTTTAGCAAAATATGATGTTGTTGTCATCGGGTCCGGCCTGGGAGGGTTAACTTCTGCCAACCGTCTTGCCAACTGCGGCCACAAGGTTCTGCTGCTTGAGCATCATCACAGGCTCGGAGGCCTCGCAACCTGGTTTAGAAGGAAGGGACATATATTTGATATTTCCCTGCACGGATTCCCTTACGGTATGGTGAAAACATGCAAAAAATACTGGAACCGGGAGATAATGCAATCCATAGTGCAATTGAAGAATATCGTTTTTGATAATCCTCAATTTGCGCTGCGAACCAGTTTTGACAGAAAGGATTTCACAGATATTCTGGAAACCCGTTTTAAGATCTCTCCATCAGTTATAGCCAAATTTTTTGACACGGTTTCCCGCATGAATTTTTATGATGACCAGACAATGACCACTCGGGAGCTTTTTGAAGATTTTTTCCCGGGACGCACTGATGTTGCCAGATTTTTAATGGAACCAATTACCTATGCCAATGGTTCAACTCTTGATGATCCTGCGATAACCTACGGCATCGTTTTTTCTAATTTCATGAACAGAGGTGTTTTCACCTTTGAAGGTGGAACGGACAAGCTTATCAAAATGATGTCCGATGAACTTGAAAAGAATGGTGTGACAATTTGTACCAGGACAAAGGTAGACAGAATCATCGTCGAAAAAGGGAAAGTCCGTGGTGTTGAGGCCGGAGGAAAAATTGTTTTGGCAAAAGCAGTGGTCTCAAACAGTGGTATAACAAACACCATCCACAACCTGACGGACAGGCGTGCATTTTCAGATGAATTTCTGGAAAAGGCGTCAAGAGTCAGAGTGAATAATTCAAGCTGTCAGGTCTATATGGGTGTCAGGGATGGTGAAAAAATAGATGATGTTGGCGATCTGCTTTTCACCTCGACCGCTCCGGAATTTGACTCTGCCGAACTGCTTGCTAAAGAGACAAAATCAAAAACATTTTCTCTTTACTATCCTAAAACCCGGCCGCAGTTTGAGCGATACACAATAGTAGCTTCTATGAACAGTCGCTATGAGGACTGGGCAGATCTTGA
The DNA here is from genome assembly GCA_019306075.1 of Deltaproteobacteria bacterium. Classification (GTDB taxonomy): domain Bacteria; phylum Desulfobacterota; class Desulfobulbia; order Desulfobulbales; family Desulfocapsaceae; genus Desulfomarina. The sequence continues at coordinate 15,144 of JAFDME010000023.1, forward strand.
TGAGGACCAGTATCTGAAAGAAAAGGATGCTCTGATATCCCGAAGCTTGAAAGACCTTGACAGATACCTGCCCGGGATTGCAGATAAAGTTGACTGGGCTGAGGCGGCAACCCCCCGAACTTTCAATCGTTACACTTTGCATACTCAGGGAACATCTTTTGGAACCAAGTTTGAAGGCCTTGATGTTTCCAGATCTATCTTCAAAGAGGTTCCCGGACTTTTCCATGTCGGTTCTGTTGGTATCATCATGTCCGGCTGGCTTGGTGCCATCAACTACGGTGTTATTGTATCAAACGATGTGGACAGTTACCTGAGATTCTAAAGCGGGCGTTACCCGCAATCCTGGTTTTTAGTGCCTTACTCCAGAATTTCTGTAATAAAAAACAGGTAAGCGAAGATCCGAGAAACTGAGTAGGGTCGTTTAAAATTATGTGGATGAATTTACTTCCATACCACTTACTTGCAGCTTGTCTGCGTTAGACTGTTAGGCTGTTAGACAGTTAGGCTGTTAGTCTGTAAGGTTGTTAGGTTGTTAGGTTGTTAGGAAAAGCAGGTAAGCGAAGACTCCGAAAGACGGAGAATAATCTCCCCTGACAGCCTTCAGCCTAAACAACCTGTTGATTTAACAGATTGAACTCATAATAATTTTCTCGGAGTCGGAATTCATGCCCTGGTATGTAAGGGTGTTTACCTGTTTTTTGACAGCTTTTAAGGAGTAAGGTGCTAAAAATATTATTTCCTCCAGTAACTTTATGGAGTCTTTATGGAAAACTTTAAAGGGCAGACTGTTGTTGTTACCGGGGCTACCCGTGGAATTGGCAGGGCTATTGCGGATGCTTTTCTAAAATCAGAAGCGTATATGATCGGTGTATATGCAGGAAACAGTAAAGCTGCAGAACGTTTTGAGGAACAGAACAGTATCTACAGGTCCCGTTTTGAATTAATTCAATGTGATGTTGCCAGTGAAACTGAGGTTCAGGATCTGTTCGCGGATATTGAAGCCCGCTTTGATACTATCGATATACTGGTTAACAACGCCGGAATTCGCCGGGATTCAATTGTTGCGCTGATGACAGCTTCAGACTGGCAGAAGGTTATTGATATTAATCTAACGGGCACCTTTCTTATGTCAAAACAAGCTGTCCTTTTAATGATGAAAAAAAAATATGGCCGGATTGTCAATATCACTTCACCCGTCTCTCACCTGGGTTTTCCGGGACAGGCTAACTACTCAGCTTCCAAAGCCGGACTGATTGGTTTAACAAAAACTCTTGCAAAGGAAACCGCCAGAAAGAAAATTACAGTCAACTGTGTTTCTCCAGGGTTTATTGCCACTGATTTCATAAATGATCTTTCCAGCCAGCAGGTTTCATCATATAAAAAACTGGTGCCGATGCGGCGATTTGGTACAGCTGAAGAGGTCGCGGAAAGCGTACTTTTTCTTGCAAGTGCCAGAGCGACTTATATTACCGGATCAGTCCTTGAAGTCACTGGAGGGTTGTGATTATGACGTCCAGCATCCAGGTTACCGATCTTATCCCCCACCGCCCCCCTTTCCTATGGGTTGATAAAATAGTTTCATATGAAACAGGCAGTACCATTACCACAGAGAAATTTATCGATTCAGACCTGGATCTGTTCAAGGGCCATTATCCGGGTAATCCGATAATGCCCGGAGTATTGCTCTGTGAAATTATTTTCCAGAGCGGAGCTCTGCTCGTGGCCAGGATGGGTCAGACCACCATTGATGTTATTGGGAAATTACCTGTTATAACACGCATACAGGGTGCCAAATTCAGGCGACCAGTCCACCCTGGAGATACCGTTATCACCAGGGTAGTTCTAAAGGAAATAATTGCTGCTGTTTTCTTTC
>JAFDME010000254.1 GCA_019306075.1 Deltaproteobacteria bacterium
AGCCGCCTTACGCAAACTTACAATAAGCTCATCACTAGAGAAAGGTTTGGCAAGATAGCTGAAGCCACCAATCTGCATGGCATCCACAGCCGTATCCACTTCAGCATAGGCAGTAATCACAATTACCGGCAAATCGGGCAGTTTTTCCTTGATCTTCAGCATAAACTGAATCCCGTCCATACCGGGCATCTGCATATCTGTTATAATAATATCAAGATCAACGTCATTGACTATCCTCAGCCCCTGCTCCCCATCCGGTGCAGTAAAAACTTCAAAACCTTCATCCTGTAATAGCTCAGACAAAACCACCAGATAATTGGGTTCATCATCGACTATAAGGATTGAATATTCGCTCATGCTTTGCCCACCTGAAATTAGATTTTAATATTTCCGGAAGTTGCGGCCCGCTCTTTCATCTTTTCGAGAATTTCATAGGGAACCGTAACATTCTTCCCTCCGGCCAGAGTTGTTCCCGGCCTGATATTCCCATGGTAATCGCTGCCACCTGTCATCACCAGATTATACTTATCTACATACCCCTTCAGCTCAATTCGAGTTTTTTTCGAATGGGTCGGATAATATACCTCAATCCCCTCCAGACCGTATTGGACAAGCTCTCTGATGGCAATCCCAAGATCGAGCCCTGATCTCCGCAACTGCATCGGATGCGCAATAACCGCAATGCCGCCTGCCTGCCTGATCATACTGAACACTTCCTCAACACCATAGACAAATCTGGGAACATAGGCAGCAGCTCCCTGCCGTAAAAAACGTAAAAATGCTTCATCAATAGTCTTAACTACACCCTTTTTCATCAAAATTGCAGCAATATGCGGCCTGCCTGTCTGACCCACCCGAGACATTTCGCGTAATTCCATGTCTGAGATAGAGACACCCTTTTTTTTTAAAAGAAGAAGAATCTGCTCATTTCTCTCGTTCCTGGCATTTTGCACTCTTTGTAATTTTTTTTCCAGTTCAGCATTACCAGGATCAAAAAAATATCCGAGAATATGGACGGTTACTCCGCCAAACTCAGCTCCTATTTCAACTCCTGGAACCAACTCCAGATCTCCCCCTTCATCTGTGTAACACTGGTTTACACAACCTTCTACAGTGTCATGGTCAGTTATTGAGATAGCTCTTAACCCCTTTTTTTTGGCTAATTCAATAAGCTCGCACGGGCTCATCGTGCCGTCAGAATACGTTGAATGGATATGCAAATCTATAGACATATTTTTCTTTACTTTTTTTTATTTGATCCGATACGTTGTTTAGTACCTTACTCCTGAATTCCTGTAATAAAAAACAGGTAAGCGAAGACTCCGAGAAATTGAGGAGTGTATTTTGAAATTATGTGACTATGTACAGCACCATGGTACTTATCCAAACATTTTAAAATTCCGATTTATTCGGGTTAGTGATTCATATTTTTACACTTAATTGATCTATCTTGTTTCCATACTCTTTTTATTTCTGGAGGATTACCATGCACCTGTTTCCTGTACTGATATGTGCCACGTTACTGCTCGGCAGTTGTACAGCAAGCATCCCGGAACCGGTAAACTTTCCCTATTCCCAGCAGCAAAAGATGCAGGCATCCCAACATTGGCAGGTGCTGGCTCAGGATCTGGCAAACAGAATCAATAATGAGCTTATCTTAACTGACCATATTAACAGCGCAGTTTATATTAAACCAGCCTGCAGTGAAAACGCCAGTCCATGTAAATCACATCAAAAAAGCAGTTTCAACGAGGCGTTTAACGATCTCCTTATAACCAGTATGGTTAATTATGGCATTCCCACACGAGAGCATATGAAAAAAAATACTCTTGAAATAGGATATAAGGTCCAGGTAGTACACCACACTGCCCAACGAATCCGTACTCTCCAGCCGGGAATATTGACCGCAGTTTCTGCCGCGATAGTTGTCTTGCGGGATGCTCCGGCTGAGTTGCTGATCCTTGCCGCCGGGGTAATGGCCGATATTGCAAACACTAACCTTACCTTTAATGGGCAATATGAAGTAATAATAACCACATCAATTGTAGACAAGGATAAATATCTTTTTAGAGCTTCAGATATCTACTATATTAACGATAAAGACTTCTGGCAGTATCAGGACACCGCATTCAGGGCAAAGACTATTCAACTCTCAACAGGGAATAACAGCTCCCGGTCTCCTGCTGTTCCATATGAAAAAGTTTATATTAAAAATCATGAATTAAAAAAAACGGCCACGAAGCCATCTGAGGATGCGGCAATCTGAGGTTTAGGCAAATGAAAACAACCGGCTCAACCTCTCCCTATTTGAGGAGTACCGTAAAGATAAAATGGTAAAGAAAAACTCAAGCAGAAAAAATACTTTCCCATCCCAGTCACTGTGCTCTCTTCTTCCCGTCGTCCTTGCACTTTTTATGACTGCAGGCTGTTCATCATTTAACTGCACACGGCTGGAGAATTTACTCGGCAGTGATACCAACCTCATCAAATTTGCATACTCTATCGCAGATGACCTTGCAGACCGGGCACAGCCTCCCCTCATTCCGCGACAACCGGATATGCCTATCCTGGTCACTACACTGGTAAGCAGCGACGACCTCAGTCAAACCTCACGTTTTGGCAGAACAGTACAGGAACATATCAGTTCAAGGTTTGCACAACTTGGATTTGCAGTAAAAGAAATCAAACTCACAGATACCCTCCAGATATTTCCCCGATCTGGTGAGACCATGCTCTCAAGAAATTTACCACTCCTTTCGGCCAGCCAGGAAGCGCAGGTAGTGTTTGCAGGAACTATATCCCATGCCAACAGCACACTCTATATTTCCACCCGTCTTATCAATCCATTAAACCACACTATCACAGCCTCGGCTGATTATAAACTCTGTATGGATGATACGATCCTGACAATGCTGGGACTTCAGCGAAACGAAGACGGTAGTGATCTCATCGAAGAACCCTCACAACCTTTTCTCAACTCTCTCTTTTAACCATGCATTTACGAAATAAAACTGTTCTTATTCCCGGGGCCTCCAGACCTGTCGGCAGAGCTATAGCTCGCAGATTTGGAAAAGAGGGAGCGTTTCTGATTCTTCCCTGCTATGACTGGCCTGAAGACACCGCTGAGATGAAAGAAGAATTTCAGCAGGCAGGCTTTTCTTTTCACACCCGGACAACAGATTTACGTATAGACAGTGAGGTTCAGCAACTTGCAGAAGAGATCAAAAAACGCACCGGTCATCTGGATTTTCTGATCAATAATATCGAAAGAGGGGGAATGCCGGTCGTACACGGCAGCTACGACCTGGAGCACAATAAAAATCAGTGGAATCTGGAAGTTGAAACTACACTGAAAGCCAAATGGCTGCTCTACCACCATTGCCTGCCGCTCATGCTGCACCATCCGAACGGAGCTGTCGTTAACATTTCTTCCATCTCCGCAATAACAGGAAGGAGCGGCCCTGCAGCACAACTTTTCAGCGACGGTTTCAGTGCTGCAAACAGGGCAGTGCAATCTTTTACAGAATCTTGGGCCAGAGAAGCCGCGCCGGATATCAGGGTGAATGAACTGATGATCGGCCTTATAGAATCGAGACACGGACCGGGTACCAGGGGGTGGGAGGCATTAACAGAAAGGGAGACGGAGGCAATCCTCGACCATATCCCCCTTAAACGCATCGGTCATCCAGATGAAATTGCTGATGCTGTTTTTTTCCTGGCTGTTGAAGCCCGTTATATGACCGGTTCAACTCTCAGAATGGACGGTGGATTCATTCTTGGTGGAGAGAAATTTGCAGACATGCCGCCAGGCCTGCTGTAACACTTTCACTACTTCCGGGGTGCAGCCTGAGAGTTCATTGCCAGAAGAGCTTCCTCAGCTAAAAATCCTATTTCCACATCCTGTAGAAGATTATCCCGGTAGATTTGTGTTATCTCACGGCAACCTTTGAAGAATTCAACTCCCGGGGCTGCCGTTTTTGCACGCAGAAGACCAAGACACCATATGGCAAGGCCGGCAACGGTCATATCCTGCGAGGATAAATAGGATGCAATTCTGTCAATAATTCTACAGCTGGCCATCTCGTCCCCGTGACTCTGGCACAGCCTCCCAATACCCCACAACAGCCCCCTCTGCAACATGGGAAGCTCCAGATAATTGCCGTCCTGAAACCTTTCATCTCCATCTTCTGTCATATAGGAAATCAGCATATGAAGATACTCCCGCCTGAGTCCTTCACTGTGGCACATGATCTCGGCTAAAGCCTCCGGTGCCCCCCAGCCGATGCCACCGGATTCATCATTCAGGCTCCGGATTCATCATTCAGGCTCCAGAGCAACCTCCTCATAACGCCCCTTGCTTCCTCCATGTCTTCCATGGCCAGAGCAGGAACAACACTACCAAAACAGATTACGGCATTCCAGCGTACCTTTTCAAGCGGGCTGCAGAGAGCACCGAAAAGGGCGCTGAGCACTAAATGACCAGGGAATTTCTCAAAGGTGTCACAAGTATCGTTAATGCGTTCCTTTTCCAGCAGCAATAAAATCTGCTGCTTCATCTCCCTTCTTGTCAAGCAATTATCTTCTATCATCCAGACGCTGC
>JAFDME010000255.1 GCA_019306075.1 Deltaproteobacteria bacterium
GACTTGGCCATCGCCTCGGCCATCAGCAGCCGGCGGGTATTCCAGAAGGAGAGTGCTGACAACAGCAGCCCGCCGCCGATAAGTATCAGGGTTGACCAGAGAAAAAAGCGTTTTTTGAGATTGATAGTGGACACCTGTCCACGACTCCCGGATTTCATAGCCATCTCCGTTATACTCCTTTGAGCAGGCGGTTGCCGAGTACTTCGGGCAGTCCTGACGCACGAACAGCCCGAACCGTTTTTTTCACATCGTAGGACACCCGGTGAAATTCCAGCTCCCGGGTCCGGCTGTCAAAGATAAGATAACATGATCTGGAATCCCCGTCCCTGGGCTGGCCGACACTGCCGCAGTTAACGATACGGCGCCGGCGTGGCCGGTGACTGTGCCCGATAAAGAGGTTGCGGCATCTGGTGGCGGCGAAACTGCGCAGGGCATACTTACGATCCAAGACATAACGCCATCCCCTTGGATTGTAGGGATTGGCATGGACAAAGGTCATATCAGCAATATCCAGACGATCGGGTAATTCTGCAAGATAATTTTTATTGGCATCACTGAGCTGGTCCATGGTCCAGAGAATAGCCTCCCTGGCAGCGGATGACATTCCGTACGGTGAGGTCTGCCAGAATACTGCTACATCATGGTTACCGACTATGCATCGACAATTCTTCAAACCGCGCACGAGGTCAATACATTCATTGGGGTAAGGGCCGTATCCCACCAGGTCTCCCAGGAAAATTCCTCTGTCTACATTTCGCTCTGCGGCATCAGCCACTACGCCCTGCAGGGCCTCAAGGTTGCCGTGGACATCGGAGAAGATCATCAATCGCATTTAATTGTTCTCCGCTGATTGTCTGCCGGGCGTACTCTCCTCTTTTCCCAGGTTCAGGCTGCACAGGTCCCGCTCCAGATTGAACGCTCTCAGCAAAGGACCGTAGCAGTCCAGATCTTTTTGAGTTACCGGGCAGATGTTGTCCGTCAGAAAAGGAACCTCGGGTGGAGGAAGATCAAGATGGGCCCGCAAAATCAGTGAGATCCTGGCCAGCTCATTTTTCAATCGGCATGAGAGTGGCAGCAGTTCATGAATATAGAGATTCTGGATGGTGGCAGGATCATGCTCGCAATGTTCGACCATCTGGTCGGCAAGCTGATGAAAGCGCTTATGGATCGGTGTCAGTATCGAAGTTATCTCCTGCCAGCTTGTCTCTGCTGCAAATGAGTCGAGGAAGCGGCCAAACAGGCAGTCTTTCTCACTAAGAACGATATTATCGTCAGGATACATAAGTTTCCGGTAGATAACATCGGTATGATAATGAAGATGTTCGTACCAGAGGTCAACAAGAAAAATATCACAGGCGAGTACCTGACCGGCAGTCAACTGTTCGGGTTGTAAAGCAGCCAGTCCTGTAGCCGGTGAAAAAGCAGATTCTTCAGCTACCACAACCCGGCAGGGATTGTTACTTTCCAGAAAATGGCAGACAGAGGCACTGCGCAATATCCCCTGCTTTTTACGGGATCCGGCCAGCACCATAAGTTCTGCATCAAGGTCTGTGCAGAGTTGGCGCAGTATATCAACAGTCTCCCCCCGAACCAGACGGATACTGGGGTCAATGCTGCAGCGACGAAAAAGCTGGACAGCTTTCTCAATCCGGGCCATCAGCTTCTCCCCTTCAACCGTTATTCCGTAGCGCCTGAAATGTGAGTCGCTCTCCTCTTCAATGACATGGACAAGGGTTATTTCGGCAGAGCGGATGAGTGCCTGTTTTTTGATCTCCGCCAGCATGTTGTCACTGCCGGGGGCATCGATCAGGGCACCGATAATCTGTGGTTTGTCTATTGATTTTACAGGATCAGGAGGTTTGCCGCTCCCTAAGCTGATGCCTGCCTTCGGCAGCAGGCGTCGCCATAACGGGGGCAACTTACAGATACTTCCCTGCTCTGTGACTGGATGCTGCCGCCACTGGCTAAGATCGTGCCGGAGTTCTGCAACGCTCCCATAGCGATCATCTGCATGACGGGCAATGGCGCGAAGTATGATGGACTGAATCCGGGGTGGAATATTTATATTGTAATAACGCGGTGGGGCCGGATCTTGACCCAGACGTCGCCTGGCGACCCGGAGTTTGCTGGTGCGCGGCCAGGGCAACCGGCCGGTGAACATCTCGTAAAGGAGCATGCCCATGGTGTAAATGTCACAACGCGGATCTGCACGTTCACCCAACAGCTGTTCCGGCGCAATATACCAGGGTGTACCCAGGGGATTTTTCAGGTCCATAGCCAGCAGGTCGGGAAGATTCCGGCAGCTGGCCAGACCGAAATCAACGACCTTGATAGTGGAATTGCTGTCGCAGATAATATTTTCGGGTTTCAGATCCAGATGCACAATGCCCCGTTCGTGAAGCCAGGCAACCACGCTGCAGAGCTGATCCATCAAGGCCAGGGCGGCGTTCAGCTCCAGTGGGCGATTTTTACCGATGCATGAGCGCAGATCCTTCCCCTTTACATATTCCATGATAAGGTACTGCCGGCTTTTCTGGCGGTGGATATACTCTATAATTCCCGGGTGGTTGAGTATCCGGCTGAGACGATCCTCGTTTTGATAATGGTAGAGGATGATCGGCTGATTAAGAACATCACTACAGGGTATTTTCAGCACAACCTGCTGCCTCGACAGCAGATCCTCTGCCAGAAAAATGATGGAGAGCGGCCCTTCATGCAGCTTGGAACGAAGTATAAAAATATCCAGGATGTCTCCGACTTTTAACACCGCCATGCTAAAATCCTTCCATTTTCGGGCAACCTCTACAACAGACGGGCACGGGCATGCTCAGAAAAACCTTACGGATACGATGTTGTGCCAGTTCCAGCTTCTCGATAGCATCCAAATCAAGACCAACTTTGGCCATTTCACAATCATAGACCTGCTGACGCTGCCGAAAGACTTTGCGAAAGGCCCGGTATTCACTGCCTTGCCAGATCATATCCAGGCTGTTCTCATTGAGAGAACCAAAACATTTTCCCGGAACAGAAACTGCACCGTTTTCAGTAAACCACTGTTCCTCCCGGTCAGCTGAGGGGGGATAGAGAAAAACGCAGGGAGCCACCGACCCGTCAGAGGCTATAAAACAACCGGCGAGTGGATTCTTATCACAAACCGGCATCAGGACAGGTTGAAATGGCGGCATCTGCAGACGCATTCCTCCTAAAAAAGCCTGCCAGTGAGCACGTCTGATGATCTGTTTGAACCGATTATTAAAGGAGTGAACATACAGCCGCATAAACTCCTGCTCTCCGGTGGCCGCGTGGGTGAGATGGACACCGGCAAAAAGATTCAGCCCCAGGGAACGACATTGTTTAACGGCGTTGGGAAGCTCACCGATGGTTTCCGGGGTCAACAGATAGCTCACTGCAAGGGATGGATTGGCAGCCCCCTGATTCAATTTTTCCTGATGCAGAAGATGCAGGCTCTGCCACAGTTTTTTATGAGTCCCCTGCCCCCGCAGCCGGTCCTGGATTCCGGCTGCGGCACCGGCCATGGAAAAGGTTATGCTGTCCAGCCCGCTTGCCACCAGTTGAGCCGCCTGCCGCTTTGTCATCAGAGAGCCGTTGGTGGTAAAGCTTACCATACAGTCCTGTGCCTTGAACCAGCGGATACGCTCAACCATATCCTGAAGAAGCATGGCCTCACCCCATCCCTGAAGATGAACCGAGGCTGTCTGCCGGAGAGCCGGCTGCAATTGCCGCAAAGCAGCGGCACTGAGATCCTGCTCCTTCAGTTTGATGTCCGGTACTGCCCGCAGGCAGGTTCTGCAGCGGAGGTTACAACGGCTTGTTAATTCAATCTGCAGGTACCGGTATCGGGGATCCTGTTGTTCATTGACCAAAGGAGACATATCCGATAATAATCGCAACAATCACCAGCAACTCCACCACGGTAATTTTGGTCAGCATCAGGCAAATTTTCCGTTGTGACGGATTCATCTGCAGAATCATCCGATTCATCAGCAGACGAAAAAAAAGAGTATATGGTGTCGCAGCGGTATAAAGTCTAAGGTATTCCTGGATTGCCCGCACCCAGAGCAGCATATCCTGTTCAAGCGCCTCATCTGCCTGTCCCTCATCGTAACGGACCCGCACCTTTGTCTGATTGTCCTGGACAAAAAAGAGCAATTCATTTGCTCCATAATCAAAAAGGGAGATCCTCAATATAAGACGCACGTCTGCCTCATCATCCTGCACTGGAATGGTATCAAGCTTAATACCCAGGGAAAAGACCTTGTCTGTGGCATAATCCCGCAGCGTCGCAGACAGAACAGAGTCCCTCATTTCTTCATTTTCAACAAACCAGTGGGGATGAAGACGAAGCAGTTTGTGTACATCAATAATTTTGAAAATATCAAGATTTGCCGCAGCGGGTGGAAGAAGCAGGTCAAATGTTTGCTCCATATCAGTCGACCCGGTTGACGGGTGGCGCAATGAGTAGAGGGCAGGGAAGAATCGGGTGCAGTTTAGCTGTATCGATACGTGATCTGAGTCCTTTTTCCATCTTCAGGTTAAACAGTCTCCGGCTCTCCCGGTAAGGGCCGATAACGATCAGGTCGACGTTTCTTTTTTCCGCCTGTCCGGCGATGGTTTCTTCAATGGGACCGACCACACCGGCAAAGAGGGTCTTTTCAGCTATCGGATATGTATCTCGTATCCGATAGCTGAAAAGACCCTCTTTGCCGGTGTGGTCGGTCCCATTGAAGAAACCATCGCCG
>JAFDME010000256.1 GCA_019306075.1 Deltaproteobacteria bacterium
GCTCCCGGGCTGAATGCAGTGATCTATTCAGTTGTCCATACATGTTATAGAAAAGGCTGGGAGGTGTATGGGAGTAAAAGCGGATATGCCGGTTTTCTTGATATTGATGAGCTGGTGCGTCTGACTCCAAGAGATGTTGAAGGGATTTATTCCATGGGAGGCACTATTCTGGGGTCGACCAATAAGGGGAATCCCTTTTGCAGGCCTGTCGAAAATCTTGCAGGTGAAATTCAGATAGTTGATATCTCCGATAAAATTATTCGTAACTTTGAGAGGATGGGCTTTGACTGTCATATAGCCATTGGAGGGGACGGAAGTCTCGATATTGCACATCGTTTTGCCTTGAAGGGGATGCCGGTGATAGGTGTACCCAAAACCATTGATAATGATCTGGAGATGACCAGCAGGACTTTTGGCTTTGATACCGCTGTTTCCACTGCAACCGATGCCCTTGACAAACTGCACTCCACTGCAAAATCCCACGACAGAGTGTTCGTAGTGGAGGTCATGGGCCGTGACTCGGGCTGGATAGCTCTCTACTCTGGAATTTCCGGTGGCGCGGATGTAATTCTTCTGCCGGAGATACCTTTTGATATGGAAGAGGTGTGCAATAAAATTACTGATAATGAATTGCGTGACAAAGATTATTCTATTGTCGTTGCTGCCGAGGGAGCGGTGACAAAAGACGGCATGGTTTTTAATAAAGGACATGGCGAAGTGGGACGCGATGAAGTGATTCTTGGCGGCGTCGGGGAGTGGGTTGCTTCCGAGGTCCGTAAAAGAACTGACAAGGATTCCAGGTCACTGGTTCTTGGGCATTTGCAGAGAGGAGGATCTCCAACCACCTTTGACCGGTTGCTGGCATTGCGCTTCGGGGCTGCCGCAGTGCGCCTTGTGGAGGATAATATTTTTGATCATATGGTGGCCTTGAAAGATTCTCAGATGGTTGCTGTACCAATTGCTGATGCAATTAAAGAGAGAAAAAAAGTGGATCTGAGCAGTGATAAAATACTGACGGCACGTGAGATAGGAATTTGTCTTGGAGATAACCCGGAGAAAGAAAAGGAAGAGGAAAAGGAGAGAGAGGAGCAGACGAAGTGAGTAATGGTGGGAGCCGTTTTGACTCAGAATACAAACTGGACAAATGTTACTAAGGCCATAGATAACCTGCGGCGGGCGGAGCTTCTTGATTATTCCCGTCTGTTTCGGTTGTCGGTCGATCAGCTGGCAGAGTATATCAGACCATCGGGATATTACAATATCAAGGCCGGGAGGCTGCACAACCTGCTCGAAATGATCGATTCATGTTACGGCGGAAAGCTGGATCGGTTTTTTTCTGATGAAATTGAGCAGGCAAGAGAGAATCTGCTCAGTGTCAAAGGCGTTGGGCCGGAAACTGCGGACTCTATTTTACTTTATGCATGTGGACAGCCAGTTTTTGTCATTGATGCCTATACTCACCGGGTTCTTTCCAGGCATAACCTTGTTGAAGAAGTGACAGACTATCACACGATGCAGGAAATGATGATGGATCATCTGCCGGCTGATGCACAGCTTTATAATGAGTTCCATGCTCTTTTTGTGCTTGTTGCAAAGCAGTTCTGTAAAAAGACAAAGCCACTCTGTGATAAATGTCCCCTTCGGGAATTTAATCTGTAAAAATTTTTTTTTCTGATTACTGCAGAAACACTGCGGTTCAAGAAAAATACCAGATAATGAAGCTGAGGTTCAGTGGTAATCAAAAACTTTTTATCTGTTTTATGCAGATGTAATACTCTTGATAAATTCTTCAATCTCCTCTTCGGTATACTCTGCTTTAATCAGGGCTTTTTTGTAACTTTCCAGGGTCTTTCGAGCTTTCAGAGGACTGTTGTTCCGGCTATGAAGCTGGTAGAGGAGGCGGACCAGATTTTCCTCGAGAAGATTGATCTGTAAAACGCGTTCAATAAGAGTGATCGCCTCCCTGGTTTCTCCGTTTTCTGTCATATTTGTTGCCCAGATACTTGAGAATTCAACAAACAGATGGGCCAGTTGATCGTTATAGGCCAGGACCTGTTCGCTTCTGAAGATGTCTTCCGGCATTACTCCCCTGTATGCAGAAAAAGCTCTCTGAAAGGCATTGTGTGCCTGCAGTTGGTCACCATTTTTGTTGTGGGAAAGCCCAATTCTTGCGGCTTCAGTAAATTCCAGAGCATCTATTTTATAGTTTGCCAGGCAGAGTATTCCTTTTTGCATAAAGAGATAATTTTTTATATTCACGGGCAGGCGGGGTTTGAGCAGTTTGCGCAGACGGGCAAGAAGGGTGTCAAAACTTTTTCTGGCGTTTTCAGGGGAGCTGTCAGGCCAAAGTTCCAGCTGGATTCTGTCTTGAGGGATGCGTTGTCCTTTTGCAGTGATGAGTAATCCGAGCAGTTCTCTTTGGAAGGGGGTGAGATCTTTTGCCTGAAAAAGTATTTTATCACCCAGACCGATTGAAAAGCTGTCAAGCAGAGTAAATGTGAGAAGGGGGATAAGTTTGCCTTTGCCTGAAAATGTGATGCCAAGTCGCTTATGGGCGAGAGACCTGGCAAAGTTTTTTTCAATATCTCTTGCCACAGCAAAATTCAGCAGCCTGGTCATCATCACAGGTTCCCAACTCCAGAAATGGTCGTAGCCTGAGATTTTCATAAGAGACAGCCCTGCTTCGAGGTCATCGACAGCCGCTTCCCGGTTATTGCATTCATATTTGCAATAGCTCCTGTTCATAAAGGCACAGATGATGAGGTATGTTGAGGATATTGACTGGGCAATTCCCATTCCTTTTTTTAATGTTTCGTCCGCCTTGTCAAACATTTTCAAGCGGGTATAGACTGTTCCGGCAATGATATAATAGAGAGCGGTACAAAAAGGACTACCTGCACTGTCCCGTAGTTTTGCAGACTCGCTGAGGAGGATTAGTGCCTTTTCAGTTCTACCTGTCAGCGTATAACCAAATGCCTGCCACTGCAGGATCTGGCTCCTCATATGGTCTGTTAATGCGGAGGAAGTTATACTCAGAGCTTTAGTCAGGAGAGCCAGGGCCCTTACAGTTCTCCCTTTGGAGAAGAGGTTGCTGCTGTCCCAGATAAAGAGGTACGGTGCTGCTACAGTCTGCTCGATTATCTTTTTATTTATGTTTTTTTGCAGTATATCCCGTCTGCGGCTGTAGTTGAGATGATCTCCTGTCATTGACAGGAAGCAGAGGCTCATTGTTCTCATCGTGAGTTTATTTGACTCGGCGACGAGGGGGTCATTAAAGAGAGTAAAACATATTTCTGCTTCCCTGAGATATCTTGCCAGATTTCCGCTTCGCAGCTCAATGTATCCCTGTACGAATCTGCTTGATGCTATAAAGTTTCTGCTGTCATAGCTGGAGGCAAGACTGCTTGCCATGTTGGCAAAATACCGGGCTTTCTCCAGATCCCCGTTAAAAAAACAATATCCGGAGGCCAGGTTGCGGGCTGCTGTGATTATTACCGGCACAGGAAGACTGCTTTTAAGCTTTTCAAAAAGTGTCGTTGTACGCTGCAGCAATTCGGAACCGGCGCTGTGTTGTCCGGAGATTGCAAAGTAGAAGTAAATTGTCTGGGACAAAGCAAGAAGTTCACCGGTTTCTTCGCCCGTTTCTGTAAAATGCTGTCGGGCTGAATTAAAAAAGCGGATGCTTCTCTGCGGGGTAACGTCAATTTGCAGTAGCCCCGTATAAAAGGTAAGCCAACTGTGACTGCACAAAGTTTTTTCCGGAATGCTCTGCAGCAGGGTGAGGATGGTTATGGTTTTATTGCGGGCAATCAGATTCATTCCCCTTTCCCTGAGTATTGTTTCCATTGCATCGTAATCTTCACCATTCTTGTAGCAGGCAAGAGCTTTTTCTGTCTGGTCACGATCAAGGTAATACCGGGCTTCATGGCGGTAGATCCGGGAGATTTCACCGGCTGCGAGGTGAGATCGGGCTCGTTCCTGCAGGAATTCCTGGAAGAAGTGGTGAAAACGGAAAACCCGGTATTTATCATCAAGGGGGTAGATGAAAAAATTGGCCCGGGAGAATCCAGACAAGATAATGGAGAGATTATCTACGCCAGTCAGATCAGCGGCCAGTTCTGCCGGAATTTCCTGCAGCATGGCAATTTGCAGAAATGAAATGTGCAGGTCTTTCGGGATTTGATCAAATATTTCCTCTTGAAAATAATCAAGCATGTGGCCCTTACTGTCTCTGGCGGAGGTGGCATCCTCTGATGTCTTCATCCAGAATTTATACTCTCCACTGACAGGGTGACCGGCAAGGATAATGCCCATTATCCAGCCATTTGTCATGTCTCGGATTCTTGCAGCGTCTGCTCTGCTTATCTTTTTATGGAGAACAGTGTTAAAAAGGTCTTCAATTTCCCTGTTGTCAAGTGCGAGGTCTGCAGTGTTTATATAGGAAACCTGGCTACCGTTCCGAAAGATTTTTGACTTTAATTCCAATGGCTGCCTGCTGACAAAGATGAAATGAATTTTTGGAGGAGAGGTGTCAATGATATGGTCAAGCAGGATGTTGGTAAGGGCGTTGTATTCGATTCGGTGAATGTCGTCAAAAACCAGATAGATATCTTTTGCAAGAAAACGGTCGAGATCCTGCAGAAGAATATTTGCACATCGTTTCATGTCGAGATGCCCGATGCTGCCCTTTTCTAAAATAGCCGTCAACCGGGGGGAGGAAAAATCCGGCAGCCGACATGAGAGATTTACCAGGAGTGAGGATAACAGCAGGACAGGGTCCGAGTCTTCGGGACCTGCCTGATACCAGATATAACTGCTGCCGGTATATTCCAGGAATTGCGCAACCAGGGTGGTCTTGCCTTGACCGGCCTGGGCCTCTATGACAATCAATTTCTTACTATGATCCGTCTGCGGGAGTTTAGAGGTGAGAATGCGGGTTCTGAGCAGAGATCTGGATTTAACGATCCGGGGCGGGTAAAATTTGTTGGAGGGCAGAGCATGATCAAGGTTGAATTCTTCTGCTTTCATGGGTTGCCACCGTTTCTGATAGAGTGTGTTTATTACGGTACCGTTAAAAAAATCCATACGCATTGCTGCTGCTCACAGCGTATGGATTTTTTTATTTAATTTTCCCGGTATCGGAATTTTCAGGAGGTTATCATTTGTTGTGTAGGAGGAATTTTTTACAAATTCTCCTTATGATATTGCTGTCTTTGGAGGAGAGCTCAATTTGAGAAAAAAACTGTCGAATATTATTCATCCAGTAAATACAACTCTTTCCACCTATAAACTCAATCCTTGTCAGGGACTTTTCAAGGTACGAATACATGCTTTCCAACTCAAAAGAAGAGGCGAGTCTGGGCGCGGGCAACATATCTTTTTGTGAATGTATAACTCCATAATAGAGTTCATAACAATGAATTGCAACTGCTTGTGCCAGGTTTAGTGAAGAAAAATCAGCTGTAGGGATGGCTGATAACAGATGACAGTACTTGAGATCATCATTTGTCAGGCCGCTATCCTCCGGACCAAAGAGGAGCGCAACCCTGTTGTTAGGGAGTCGTGGCACTATCGTCTGCCGACTATGACAGAGTAGGGGGCAACCGCCTCTGCAAGGTTTGGATAGACATTCATTGTATCTATCAGATGCGCGGCTTTGTGGGTGGCCATCTGTGCCATTGATTCTCTTTCCGGAAGATTATCGCTGACGAGGACCAGGTTTGGAATTCCCATATTCCACGCTATTCTGGCTGTCGCTCCAATGTTGCCGGGGTATTTGGGACGAACCAGGACAATCGCCAGTTGTGATAAAAGGGAACGTTCCATGGCTATTTCTGCCGGTCGGAGATTGCGGGTTTTTTTTCCGGCGAAGGGATAAAGCTGATTCTGTTTCGCTGGCTGTCCACATCAATCAGGGTTACCCGGATTAAATCACCCACCTGATAAACAGTACCGCTCAGTTCACCTATCAGGCGATAATTTTTTTCATCGTGAATATAATAGTCGTCTTTGAGTTCGCTGACTCCTATGGAACCACTGATAGCCATGCCTTTCAATTCAATAAACATGGCAAAATCATTTACTCCTGAGATTATCCCTTCAAAGTTTTCTCCCAGGTGTTTTTTCATGTATCTGACCTTCAGACGATCGTTCATCTCCCGCTCCGCCTTGATGGCTGACCTTTCTCTGGCGGACAGAAATTCTCCTTTTTCTTGTAGCTTGAGATCTTTTCTGCTGATTTTTGGTTGACTGGGGTTTCTTTCAATTATTTGAAGAAGCAGGCGGTGTACCAGCAGGTCGGGATAGCGTCGGATGGGTGAGGTGAAATGGGTGTAGGCTCTTGACGCAAGACCAAAGTGGCCTGTATTCTCGGGGGAGTAATGAGCCTGCTTCATGGTCCGGAGCAGGAGATTGTTGACCAGGTATTCGGTTTTCTTTCCTTTGCATTGTTCAACAACTCCGGCAAACCATTCGGGACTGTTGACGGGTTGGGGAAGTTGAAGATCAAGAGTTCTTGAGAAGGTATAAAAATCCTCAACTTTTTCAAAATCAGGTGGCTCATGTACACGATATAAAGCATTAATACCACTTTGGGTAAAGAGTTCTGCCACCGCTTCGTTTGCTGCAAGCATAAATTCTTCAATAATCTGGTGGGCAAAATTTCTTTCCTGGGAGCTGATCGCTGCTATTTCTCCACTTTCTGTAAGAGTAATTTCAGGTTCAGCCAGAGTGAAACCGATGGCTCCCCTCTTCTGTCGGTTGACCAGGAGTAGTTCTGCCAGTTCCCGGGCCCAATCGAGCTGAGAGAGGAACTGCTCGTGCTGAAGGCGGATTTGCGGCGTCTTATCCATAACGATCTGTTTCACGGTAGTGTATGTGAAACGGTGATAACTGCGGATGACTGATCTGACAAATTTCTTTTTCAGCAGGTTGCCGCTGAGATCGAAATCAAGAATTGCGGTAACCGTGAAGCGGTCTTGACCCGGCGTCAGGCTGCAGAGATTGTTTGAAAGTTGTTCCGGCAGCATAGGAATAACCCTGCCCGGAAAGTATATTGAAGTTCCCCGCACGTAAGCCTCTTTGTCAAGATGTGATCCGGGCCGTATGAAGTGACTCACATCCGCAATTGAGACGTAAAGCTGGAAACCGTCCAGACTCTTTTTGACACAGACCGCATCATCGAAATCTCTGGCGGTCTCACCGTCGATTGTTATATGCTCTATATGCCGAAAATCAGTTCGTTGTTCGTCCGGGGAAAAAGTACTCG
>JAFDME010000024.1 GCA_019306075.1 Deltaproteobacteria bacterium
TGGGCATGTCTCCTTCAAAGGTGTAGAAGGGATAACATGTCTCACCTCCCACGGTAATGGCAGAGTCTCCCTTGCCTATGGAAATTTCCTTGATGCCGCCGGTATAGGATTCCTTCTTAATTTCAAATCCCACTTTTGCCTCCTTACTGGTGAATATTTTTATCCTGAAGATTGCTGTCTACCGGCAATCTCCCCTTTTCAGCCTTAACTTATAATAAAAAAGTACAAATCCAAATAAATCGGAATCTCAAAATGCCTTGATAAGTGCCTCGAAGATCTCTCTACGTTCGCTGTCTGTTATTGATATTACCAAATGAGTTAAATATCACTTTAGATTTTCTTATTCTTTTGACAGCTTTTACGGAGTAAGGTACCAAACTACAAAAATTTCAACTTCTCTGTATTCTATTAACGTGATGAATCAAGTAATTCCATCTGCTTCTTTCTGGCTGCCATACGTTCTTTTAATTTGGGGAATTTTTCAATTTCCGTATGGGGCAGAAACATTGCGGCAACATAGTTATCCATATAAGAGGGTGTTTCCGACAACTCAAAATTAGTCATCCTCTTGGTTACCTCAACTACATCCTGACGAATTTTGTTTGTCAAAGAACTCATGCGGGCCCCCATAAGAGATCCGTTTCCTATAAATGTAACACAATCCGGATCAATCTCCGGCAACAAGCCCACCGTCATGGCCTTTTCAAGATCAATATAACTGCCGAATCCGCCGGCAAGAATTATATGCTCAACCATATCCATAGTCAGACCGACTTCTTCCAGGAGTGTCAAACAACCGCTGTAAATAGCCCCTTTTGCACGGATCAGATTGTCAATATCCGGTTCAGTCAATGCAATATCCCGATCAATCTGGGTGTTTTCCTGCCATGCAAGTACATATTCCCATACGTTGTTTCTCTTTCGGATCCTTTCTGTTCCCAACTCCAGGTTAAACTTACCTCTGTTATTGATAACACCCATTTCAAACATCACAGCTGTCATGGTTATAAGCCCTGATCCGCAAATACCCTTCGGCCGAACATCCCCGATGGTAAAAATCATCGGTTCAAATGTCAGAGGATCCAGGGAAAAATCTTCTATGGCCCCCTTGGCGGCACGCATACCAAACTCTATACCGCCACCCTCAAATGCCGGACCGGCGGAACAGGCGGTGCAGGCAAGCCAGTCTTTGTTGCCAACCACCAGTTCAGCATTAGTACCAATATCAAGAAAAAGCGTCAGCTCTTCATTTAAGTACATGCCCGAACCCATCACACCGGCGACAATATCCCCGCCAACAAAACTGGACACCTGCGGAAAGACAAGTGCCAGGGCATGATCATTGATTTCAATCCCTATAAGTGAGGCCCTGAAAGGCGGATACATAGTTGCCGTGGGAACATAGGGTGCACGGCGAATATTGCTGGGATCAACTAACAGCAACAACTGGGTCATGGTAGTATTGCCGGAGAACGTTATAGTTGCAATATTTTCTCTATCCACACTGGACTGTTTGAGGATCTTCTCAAGCACTCCATTGATGGTAGCAACAACAACCTCCTGAAGTTTTTCAAGCCCCCCCGGTTTCTCTGCATACATAAGACGGGTGATAACATCTTCGCCATAGCTTATCTGACCGTTGAAATCACCAGCTTCACCAAGGCACTCTCCGGTACTGAGATCAATAAGCTGTCCATAGATAGTAGTCGTACCTATGTCCAGTGCCAGCGCATAGTTTTCGTCTGTAATGTCACCACCCTGAAGATCAATGATAATGGTCTTCCCTTTATCTCTCACCGGTCGGACCAGAGTAAGGGTCAGCTTAAAGTCGTTGTCTCTCAGGATTTTCGGAAGTTTTCGGATAACAGGCAGGGTCAGTTCAAGTTTATGCTCGCCGGCTTCGAGTTTAAGATATTCCACAAGCCTGGTAACATCGGGCATATTGTTCTGCGGTTCAGGCGGCGGCAGCTCAAGATAAATCTTTTCTACAGGAGATATGAAAACCCCCTCTTCTTTCAGACTCTCAAAATCCGGGTGCTGAATAACGGCTGTTCTCCGGGGAGTCACCTGCATATGCATGACACTGCTGTCAACCCCGGTCTCAACAGGTATTCGAACTGTCACATCTTCATGCACCCTGGACAGACAGGCCAGACGATATCCTTTTTCAAGATCCTCCCGATCAAGCTTCTCCGAAATGCCTTCAGTAACCTCACCAGCTTCAACGAGTATCCTGCATTTACCGCAGACCCCTTCTCCACCGCAGGAGGCATTGATATGAACACCGGCCTCCAGTGCCGCCCGGAGAAGATTTTCTCCCTCAGGAACAGTGATTGTCCTGTCATGGGGGAGAAATGTTACGTTGCAATCGGTCATACAATTTCCCTTTACATCAGCCGGATTTAATTACTTTCTTAAATTACGACACAAACGCAGTCCAGCGGGATATCCTATTTTCGTAGTAGATTCCCGACAAACCGAGTCTTTTCATACCAATAGCACGAAAAGTTGTTTCCCGGGAATAAGCAAGGAACCTCACAGACAACATCTAAACATATCATAAATAATTTTGCTTACAACTTGTAATTGACAAATACACCCTATAAATACCTTACTTGGCCGTCGAACAAACATTCTTTTTCTTTTAGTAACATATCAGTTGTTTTGATACGCTGGGCAGGGTAGAAAACCCTTCCGGTGAACAAAACGATCGGCTACTGTTTTTCTATTGAAACTGCTCCTTTTCTTCAAGCTTTTTTTCTTTTTCCAGGAAGTGGATAACACAGGAGGGACGATATTTACAATAGAGGTCGGGATCGGAGCATTCCAGGCACTCTCCGCAGAGATAATGCTGCTGTTTCGCACAATAGTAAGCCGTTTCCACCTGCGGGTGATTTTTACATTTACCCATCGTTCCGTCACCTCATTCATTTTTTCCAGAATCCGCTCAACGGGTACTGTACGCGAGAAAACGCTCACCACATCAACACAAAAGCACTGCAGACTCAAACATCAATACCGTCCAAAGCTGCACGGTCAACCAGGAAAGGCAATATACTGCAGCAGACGATGGTCGCAAGCCAAAAAACAGAAAATATTAGACACAGAGATCACAGAAAAGGGAGAAAATGTTCCTTTTCTGTGATCTCTCTAATTTCTGTGATGAGAGAAATGAGTTTTTACATTGCGTCCATCACCGAATGAGAAAAGAAAGTGATGCTTTGCAGATAATCATTAGAGATCATAATTGGTACTACCATTAATCCAATATTCCAAAATATGATCCACCAATGATCCATATCATGTTAATAACACGCAATAATAACAGAATGAGACAATCTGCTTGACAAGCCAGTAGGTATCATTTAAATTGGTACTACCTTTACAACACACAGCAGTGCCGACCGTCAGAATGGAGAAAAAAATGAACAGAAATCATATAACTGAATTAGAAACAATTTTTGGTCAGGAGCTGGTGCTGACTGAACCGGAAGATATGATAGCCTACAGCTATGATGCCTCTCACGCGGAAAACAGTCCCGAGGCGGTTGTTTTTGCAACTACCACACAACAGGTCAGTGAACTGATGAAGTTTGCTTACAGAGAGCATATAGCTGTAACTCCCAGGGGACAGGGAAGCGGGCTTTCCGGTGGATCCGTTCCTCTTGCCGGAGGCATTGTCCTCACCATGGACAAAATGCAGAGCATCATAGAATTTGATCCGGCAAATCGTCTTATAACTGTTGAAGCGGGAATGACCACTTCGGACATTGACCCTGTCGTTGCCGAAGAAAACCTCTTCTATCCACCCGACCCCGGCAGTGTTACCTTCTCAACAATTGGTGGCAATATTGCAGAAAATGCGGGAGGACTCCGCGGCTTGAAATATGGCGTCACCAAGGATTACGTCAAAATGATGAAAGTTGTTCTTCCCCGGGGTGAAATAGTCACTCTTGGAAACAAATGTGTCAAGCATGTGGCCGGGTTTAACATGGAGGGGATTTTTGTTGGCAGTGAGGGAATGCTTGGAATCATGACTGAGGTGACTCTGGCACTTCTTCCAATCCCGGAACATCACGAATCGGCACTGGCAATCTTTGACACCCTTGAAAGTGCTGCCCAATCTGTTTCGGACATCATCGCTGCCGGCGTCACCCCCTCTACTATGGAGTTTATCGACAATATTACAATCAACGCCATTCAAAACTTCCAGGACTGTGGTCTTCCCCTCGATGCAGAAGCTGTGCTGCTTATTGAAACCGACGGGGAAAAACATTCTGCCATCCTGGAAATGGCTAAAGTTGAGACGGCTGTCAGAAAGAACAACGTGCGGGAATTCTCCCGGGCTGAAAGTGCGAAGGAGCGAGACCTGCTCTTCTCAGGCCGCAGGGTAGCTCTTAATGCCCTTGCCAACGTAAAGCCCAATCTGATTCTCGAAGACGCTACCGTCCCCCGCTCCCGACTTCCTGAGATGGTAAGTGGAATAGTTAAAATTGCGGCTGAACATGACCTCCAGGTTGGCATCTTCGGACATGCCGGAGATGGCAATCTCCACCCCACCTTCCTCATCGACATGCAGGATGCGGATGAAATGGCCCGTACTGAAAAAGCCGTCGAAGAGTTGTTCCAGCTTGCAATTGATCTTGAAGGTACGATCTCCGGCGAACATGGTATAGGTGTAGAAAAAAAACCATTCCTCAAAAATCAGATCGGAGCAGAAGGTATACGGCTACTTCAGGATATCAAAAAAACCTTTGACCCTGAGAATCTCCTTAACCCCGGCAAAATGTTTGATATGGATTAGTACCTTACTCCAAAACCTCTATACTAAAAAATAAGAAATTGATAAGTGTGTTTTGAAATTATGTGCCTGTTTATAGCACCATGGTACTTATCCAGTCATACTAAAAAAATCTCCGACTTGTTGGGTTAGTGCTTTGCCACTGAATTAACTGAAATGAAAACTCAAAACCAAATTCAACAGCAGGCAGAAATACATTTACTGGAGGCAGCTAAAGAGTTCCAGAAATGTATGCAGTGCGGAAAATGCAGAAGTGTCTGCCCTGTTTTTAAAGAACTGGGCAATGAGCTTTATGTCGCAAGAGGGAAAAACAAGCTTGCAGAAAAGATAGTCTCGGGAGATCTGCAGATCACTGACAGGGTAAAAGATGCTGTTAATGAATGCCTCAACTGCAAGGCCTGTTCAGCCAACTGTCCCGCCGGCGTCTCCCCTGAACATGTTGTTCTCAGACTGCGATGGTACATCACCACCCGGGAAGGTCTTGGCTTTTTCAAGGCGCTGATCTTCCGCCAGATGATCTGGCGAAAATGGCCCATCACCCTTGCGGCAGTGATAATCGGAATCACCCAGAGAGCTCTTTTCGGCATTGGGCCGAAAAATCCGGTACGGTACCTCTTCCCTCTTTTTGGTTTTTCAAAACGACGGTTTTTCCCGGCAATGGCCCTGCGCAGCGGACAAAGCCTCTACCCTGAAACCAATCCACCCCGGAAAGGTCCTGCAAAAATGCGTATCGGCTATTTCACAGGATGTGCCGGGAACCTCATCTACACCAATGTTGTAAAATCGGTGGTTGATATTCTCACATGCTATAATTATGAAGTTATCATTCCTGAAAACCAAAAATGCAGCGGCACCCCGGTACTGGCTAACGGAGATTATGAAGGTGCCCGCATGCTGATGCAGCACAACTTCGACCTTTTCCAGCAGTATGAACTGGATGCTGTTGTAGTTGCATGTTCTTCATGCGGCATGGCACTTAAAAAGGAAATCAAACTCTTTATCGCGGACAGCAGTGAGCTGCGTGAGTTCTGCAGCAGTGTCTTTGACATCAATGAATTTATAGATAAAAATATTGATTTCAAAGATGAAGATCTGGGAAAGCTGCCATACAGGGTCACTTATCATGACCCCTGCCATATGGTTCGCGGCCAGGGAATCAGTGCTGAGCCACGCAATCTGCTGAAAAAAATACCGGGAATCGACTTCAGGGAAATGAAAGATGCTGATGTCTGCTGCGGAAGTGCAGGCAGCTACTGTATCACTCATTATGACACAGCGATCAAGATCAATAATCATAAAGTGAAAAACATTCAGGATGCCAGCGTTGACATTGTTGCCACGGCCTGTCCCACCTGTGTCATGCATATCCAGGACAATCTCCTGCAGCATGAATCGCAGGAGAAAGCTCGTTATGTTGTAGAAATCCTGGCAGACTCATTACGTGCAGCCGGCACCATTCAGACATAATGAACTCTCCATCACTTCCTCCCGGCAAAGACGCCTCCCTTGAAGATACCATTGCCAGAGCATCCGGTCTGCTCGACAGGGTCGGTTTATCCGTTGAACCGGTCAGCTGGGTAAATCCTGCACCGAACTGCTGGTCAGTCCACCTCCAGGCCAGGGAGTGCGAGCTATTATACACCAACGGCAAAGGGATCTCTCAGCAGGCGGCTCTTGCCAGCAGTCTGGGCGAGTTTATAGAAAGGCTCTCCACCAACTTCTTTTTTTCGGATTACTCTCTGGTCAATGAAGAGAAAGAAGAACCTTTCCTTTTCTACCCCAATGAAGAACGGTTCCCTGCAAAAAGCGAAGATCACCTGCCACCTGTATCAACCCGGGGAGAGAAACTTTTAAACAGTGATCTGCTCAGCTTTTACGACCCGGCAGGTGAACTGCGGAGCCGCCACCTATATGACATAAACAGCAGTTCTTCAAAAAGGGGGATTTTCTGCCTGCCCTTTAAAAACAGCAAGTCCGGAGAGATTATCTTTTTTCCGGTTAACATTCTCAACAACCTCTATGTAAGTAACGGCATGTCTGCAGGAAACAGCAGGTATGAATGCTATGCCCAGGCACTGTCTGAAATAGTTGAGAGACATGTAAAGAACCATGTCATTGCCAACGGTGTTACCTTGCCGGACATCCCCTCCTCCGTGATAAAACAGTATCCGAAAATTGAGTCCATCCTTAACAGACTGAGAGATCACAATCTGACTGTAAAGGTCAAGGACTGTTCTCTTGGTGGAAAATTTCCTGTAATCTGTGCGCTGCTAATCCATCCCGAAAGCGGCGGGGTATATGCTGCCTTTGGTGCAAGCTACCGTTTTGCAACCGCAATAGAACGAACACTCACTGAAATGCTGCAGGGAAGACAACTGAACCAGCTTGGCTCTTTTAATCCGCCGGTTCACCAGCTCTCCCTGGTGGCGGACAGCTTTAACCTTGAGAGTCACTTCATCGATTCAGACGGACTTCTCTCCTGGGATATGTTCAGGACTCTACCTGATTACTCCTTTACACCCTGGAATTTCACCGGCACAACCAGGCAGGAATACCTGCTCCTGAAAACCCTCATCAAAAATTGCGGTCACCAGATTTATATTGCAGATTACAACCATTGCGGAATGCCCGCCTGCAGAATAATTGTCCCTGGGATGTCTGAAATCTACCCTGTTGACGACCTCATCTGGAATAATAAAAACAGTGGCACCACCATTCGTGAACAGCTCCTTCTCCTCCCCGGTCTCAGCTCCAGTCAGCTCGGTAATCTGCTGGAGGGCTTGGAAGCCTTGAATCTTAATGATCAGCATCTGATATCAGACCTTACAGGGATTGTTTTTGATCCTGATTCTCCCTGGCACTTCCTCTCGGTGGGTGAATTCAAGGCATTGCTTTTTCTTGCCCTGCGAAGATACCAATCCGCTTATATATGGTCCCAATGGTGCTGCGAACATGGCAGCCTGCAACCTCCCAGAAAAAGACTTTTCAGACTCTTAACCGCTCTTCTTGGTTTTATTTTAAAAGGAGATAAAATTTCAGATTATAAACAGGGCATGAAACTCTGTTTCAGAGAAGATGAAATCGATGAAGCTGAAAAAATAGTTTCAGCTGAACGTACATTCCCCGGACTCACTTTTGCCGACAGCTGGCAAAAACTCTCATCAAGCCATGCTACTCTTCTCAATCTCTACGACCGGATTAACAGGGCAAAAAAACAGTCGGTAAAAGAGTCTCACAGGACAATGAATAATGGGGAAATATGATTTTATCCTGATCGGCGAATATATCTGCCGGAATCATTTCAAGGCTTATTCAACAAGTTCTTGAGGTCAGCAAAAGGGGAGTGTGTAGCTATAGTCCCCTTCTCTTTATCTGGATTTTGAGTGGACAACCAGTCGGAGTCGAGTAAACGGGAATGTTCGTTATCGTGGCAGTAGAGGCATAACAGTTCCCAATTGCTACCGTCGGGCGGATTGTTTTTGTAATTATGGTCTTTGTGATGAACAGTTAATTCTCGCAGGTTTTTACCGGTAAAATCACGACCACAACTTGCACACACCCACGGAAAAATCCTCAACGCTCGTTCTCGATAGTCTACTTTTTTCATTCTGTTCTCCTCCAGCAAAAAGCCACCAAGCAAGTACAAGATATCTTCTGAGAATTCTGAAGATAATTTTACGTATAACAGTAGTAGAGGGTGTTGCAAAAAATAGTGTAATATTCAATAAAAACAATTGCTTAAAGCATAAAAGCCACTATAATCGCGGGTGTCCCGACAAAAAGACTCCCAAAACCAAAATAGAGGCTTCCATGCACCACAGGAATAGCAAGCTGATAGTGCGAAAACAACTAAAAAATCAAACTGGTCTGGAAAACATTCGGGTGCGAAGCCAGCATGCAACTATGGCCAGATGGACCTTGAGCAGTAATGCTGTCCTGCTAATCAAAATGGCAGGTACAAGAAGAAAGAAAAAAAAGAACCAGGCCGCAACAATTGTCCGTGTTGGACGTAAAAGCTGCATAATAGATTTTAAATACGACTATTATAGAAATATCAGCAAAGTAAACATATTAAATTAAGCTACATCTTATTGTTATCGATTGGCAATAGGGAGAAGCTGCAAAAACGTAAAAAAAGCATCAGGGATATTTGAATTCTCCCTTATGCCAGATACTTTTCAACACCCTTATATAACCTTATTCATATAACAAACTTGACAATTATTACTATCCAAAGAATATTGATGTGAGCCGGAGAAGGTTCCGGACAACATAATCAATCAGAGGATAACCAGTCGTGTTTTCCTTAATACCAAATTCTGCAAAGAAGGCACCATGAGATTTAAAACTATCGGTCTAATTATCTGTTTGTCGTTTTTTCTGTTCGCATGCAGTGAGGAAAAAAAAGATACGACACCTCCACCACCCCAGGAAGTTTCCATCATTGAAACCAAAGCTCAGGATGTGCCCCTTTTTCTCGAGTTTGTAGGGCAGACTGCGGGGTTGAAGGACATCGCCATCCGTGCCCGCGTCGAGGGCTTTCTGGAGGGGATTCATTTCCAGGAAGGTTCTACAGTTGAAAAGGGCAAACTGTTGTACACTCTGGAGAGTCAGCCGTTCGAAGAGAAGGTTGCCGCCAGGATGAGCGGAGTTGCTGAAGTGAAAACCATGCTGGCCAAGACCAAAGGAGATCTGGATCGCATTAGACCACTGGCTAAGTCACATGCAGTTTCCCAAAGTGACCTGGATGCTGCCGTGGCAGCCTATGAGGCAACGCTTTCTTCTCTGGAGGCGGCCAAAGCCACCCTGAGAGCTGCCGAAATTGAACTGAGCTATACCAAAATCAAATCCCCTCTCGATGGTATCATCGGCAGGACCCAGGCAAAGGTTGGTGATTTTGTGGGTAAAGATCCCAACCCTGTGATCTTAAATACCGTCTCTCAAGTGGATACTATCCTGGTAAGTTTTTTTATCACTGAAACCCAGTATCTGGCAGTTGCCCCCTCTCTTGCCGAAGCGCTTGCCAAAGAACACGATGAATTGGAAGCTGATTTCGAACTGATCCTGATCGATGGTACGGTATTTGGACATAAGGGCAGACCTGATTTCGTCGATCGGGAGGTGGATCCCACCACCGGTGCCATTCTGGTGCAGGCATCCTTTCCCAACCCCGAACAGTTGCTGCGCCCCGGCCAGTTTGGCAAGGTTAGAATCAAAGCACGGGTGGCTAAGGATGCCATTCTGATTCCCCAGCGCTGTGTCATGGAGATACAGGGACTGCACAATGTGTTTGTGGTGAATGCGGAGAATACAATTGAAACCCGGGATATCAAGGTCGGATCTAAAGTCGGATCCTTCTGGCTTATCACTGAAGGGCTGAAACCCGGTGAGAAGGTGGTTTTTGAGGGGCTGCAGAAGGTTAAAGACGGTGCCGCCGTCAATTCCGTTGTTGCGGATGTCAAGTTAACATACCAGGATAAAAAGTGATCAGCTATGGGTGATTTTTTTGTACGACGGCCTATAGTGGCCATGGTGATAGCGATTTTTATGGTCATCGTAGGGGTTGTGTTTCTCAGTGGTCTGCCCATGGAGCAGTATCCGAATATCACTCCGCCCATTGTTGAGGTAAGAGCCAATTATACCGGGGCTAATGCCGTCAGTGTTGAGCAGTCGGTGGCTACTCCGCTGGAGCAGCAGATCAACGGGGTGGATAACATGATCTACATGAAATCCACCAATGCCAATGACGGCAGCATGACAATTCAGGTCTCCTTTGAAGTAGGCACTGATCCGGACATGAACACCGTTTTTACCCAGAACAGGGTGGCGGCAGCTACTGCCAAACTTCCCGAGGAAGTCAAGCGGCTGGGGGTGAGCACCGAAAAATCCCTGCCCAATATTCTGATGCTGATCTCGCTGACAGCTGAGGATCCGCGCTTTGATCAGAACTTTCTCGGCAACTATTCCCTTATAAACATCAAGGATATTCTGTCCCGCATCAAGGGCATCGGCAGGGTCAATGTCATCGGTGCCACCGACTATTCCATGCGTATCAGGATCAAGCCCGACCGGCTGGCACACCTGGGTATCTCTGTACCGGAGATCATTGACGCCATTCGTTCCCAGAGTGTGGTGGTGCCGGGTGGTAAATTCGGTGCAGAACCTGCTCCACCGGGCAATGAGTTCACCTATACTGTCCGCATGCCGGAACGGTTGCAGAGTGAAAAAGAATTTGGCGAGATCGTTATCAGGACTACTCCTGAAGGGGCCCAGGTGAAAGTCAAGCATGTTGCCAAAGTGGAGCTCGGGGTTGAGACCTATAACGCCAGGACCCGGCTCAACGACAAGCCCTGTGCCATGATCGCCCTGTATCAGGCACCAGGCTCCAATGCCGTAGCCCTTGCTGAAACGGTGAAGACGACCATGGCCGAGTTGTCCGTATCCTTTCCAAAAAGCATGAAATATGACATTTCTCTTGATACAACCGCCGCCATTACAGCCGGTATCAATGATATCATCGAGACCCTGTTTATTGCTCTGGGACTGGTTATCCTGGTGGTTTTTATCTTTATCCAGGACTGGCGGGCGGCATTGATACCCACCATTGCCATTCCCGTTTCTCTGCTCGGTGCATTTATTATCTTTCCCGTTATCGGCTTTTCCATCAATGTGTTATCCCTGCTGGGACTGGTGCTCGCCATCGGCATAGTGGTTGATGATGCCATCGTGGTGGTGGAGGCGGTGCAGGTTAATATAGAAAAGGGCATGACACCCAAAGATGCAACCAGGGCAGCGATGAAAGAGGTGACCGCTCCGATCATCGCCACTACTCTGGTGATGGTGGCAATATTTATTCCTGTGGCCGTCATGGGTGGTATTACCGGTCTGCTCTACCAGCAATTTGCCATTACCGTTGCGGTATCGGTGGTTTTTTCATCCATCAATGCTCTCACCCTGAGTCCGGCACTTTGCGGACTGTTGCTGCGTCCCCCAAAGCCGGTGGGTGGCCCGCTCGGACTGTTTTTCCGCCTGTTTAATAAGGGATTCGATAAGATCACCAATGGGTACACCAGGTTTACCCGGGTTGTGGTCCGCAGGATTACTATCGGCATTATTTTTATGCTGGTGCTGACTGGTGCAATGGGTTATTTGGGGAAGTTGATTCCTGGTGGCTTTATGCCGAGCGAAGATATGGGCTATCTGATGGTCAATATACAGTTGCCCGATGCCGCCTCCCTGCAGCGATCCGATGCGGTAGTCAAAAAGGTGGAAGCAATCATCAGAGCACATAAGGAGGTCGAGTATGTTACCGCTGCCACCGGCTTCAGCGCGATTTCCGGAAGTATGTCTTCCAACGCCGGCTTTGTCTTTGTCTCACTTATAGACTGGGGTGAGCGGGAAAAAACCGCCAACGAACTGGTGGCCGCATTGAACCGGAATTTTCATATGCAGATGAATGAGGCACAGGTCTTTGCCTTTGGTCCACCGCCCATTCCAGGGCTTGGAAGTGGTTCCGGTTTTACCATGATGATTCAGGATCGGGCCGGAAACAGCCCGGAATACCTGGCAAAGCAGACGGCTGATTTTATCGAGGCGGCTCTGGCTCGGCCCGAAATCGGCTCCATGTTCACCACCTTCCGGGCCAGCGTCCCCCAGCGCCATATGGAAATCAATCGTGATAAGGTGCTGAAAGCCGGAGTTGCGCTGAACGATATTTACTCCACTGTGGGTGCTTTCCTTGGCGGCTCCTATGTCAATGACTTCAACCGCTTTGGCCGGCTCTACAAGGCCTATATCATTGCTGAGCCGGAGTACAGGCTCAGCGAAGACAAGATCGACCTGTTCTTTGTCGAAAATGGTAAGGGTGAATCAGTGCCCTTAAGTGCGTTTGTCACCATCAAGGAGAGCAGCGGACCGGACTTTACCACCCGCTTTAATCTCTATCGCGCTATTGAGCTGACCGGAGGGCCGGCCCCCGGTTATACCTCTGTTCAGGCAACGGACGCACTGGAAGAGGTGGCCAGGGTGTCTCTGCCAGCCGGCATGGGCTACGCCTGGAGCAACATGTCCTATCAGGAGAAAGAATCATCCGGATCGGCAGGAATGGTATTGGCTTTTTCTCTACTGTTTGTCTTTCTTATCCTGGCTGCCCAGTATGAAAGCTGGACCTTGCCCATGAGTATTCTTCTCGGAACGCCCTTTGCCATTTTTGGAGCCTTCGGGGCATTGTACCTGGCCCGTCTGCTCAGCCCCAGCTATGAGCTGAATGTCTTTGCCCAGATCTCTCTGGTTATGCTTATCGGTATGGCTGCGAAAAATGCCATCCTGATCGTTGAATTTGCCAATATCGAGTTCCGCAAGGGCGCGTCGCTCATTGACGCCGCCATGAAGGCAGCCACATCACGTTTCCGGCCCATCTTGATGACGGCCTTTTCCTTCATCCTGGGTGTGCTGCCCCTGGTGCTGGCTTCAGGTGCCGGGGCTGAAGCCCGGGTGGTTATGGGGGTTGCACTGCTTGGTGGGATGACTCTGGCGACACTATTGGGTGTATTTTTCTACCCCATGCTGTTTGTCTTTATCGGCAACCTTGCCGGCTATGAGAAAAAACGAGAAATTCAAACGAAGAAGGTGCAGGTCATCAATGAATAAACGTATATTACAAATAAAACTTTTCACGCCATTTTTTATGGTGCTGTTCTTTCTATCTGGCTGTACCCTTGGGCCGAATTTCAAGAACCCTGCAGCCAGCGCTCCCGAATCCTATCGGACCCCGGTGACGGTTGCCGAGGGTGCTGTCGACCTGAAGTGGTGGGAGCTCTTTGACGACCCGCTGCTTTTTTCTCTGGTGACCATGGCGCTTGAAAACAACCGGGATCTTAGAATTGCCGTCAGCCGCATTGAGCAGGCCAGGGCCACAGTGGGATTTGTCAGGGCCGACCAGTTCCCGCGATTAGATGTCGAAGCCGGGGCAGTCAAGGGTAACTACAGTGGTGGTTCCCGATCCCCAGATACCAACTCTACCGTTTATCTCGCCGCTCCATTGAACTGGGAGATCGATTTCTGGGGGAAATTTAAACGCTCCACCGAGGCTGCCCGGGCTGAACTGATGGCTTCTGAATATGGGCTGAAGACCGTTCAACTGACCCTGATTGCTGATGTGGTCTCCGGTTACTATCAACTGCTTGACTTTCACAGACGGTTGACAATTGCCGAAGAAACCCTCAACTCCCGCATTAAGAGTCTTGATATTATCCAGCAGCGTTTTGATAAAGGCATTATTGCTGAACTCGATGTCAACCAGGCCCAGGTTCAGAAAGAAATCGCAGCAGGTGCTATTCCTCTTTACACGCGCTCCATTGCCAAGACGGAAAACATCCTCAGTATACTGCTGGGCCGCCTGCCCGGTGGTATCAAGACGCGGCAAAACACGGCCGACCTGCTGCCGCCCGATATTCCGGTAGCCATGCCGGCCGATATTCTGGAACAACGCCCGGACATCATCCAGGCTAAATACCAGCTTAAGGCACAAACAGAGAATATTGGCGTTGCCGAGGCAATGCGCTGGCCTGCTATCTCACTCACAGGAACTCTGGGGGGAGCCAGTACTGAGCTTGGCTCGATCGTCATTGATGGTGGCGTCTGGTCGGTGGGTGGCAGCCTGTTGGGCCCGGTTTTTGATTTCAACAAGAACAAAAGACGGGTGGAGATTGAAGAACAGAAGATGCAGCAGAGTCTTTACCACTTTGAAAACACTGTACTGAACGCCTTTCGGGAAGTGGAAGATGCCTTAATTGAGATCTCCACCTACCGCGAAGAACTGGCCGCCATCGATCGTCAGCAGAAAGCCTCGAAAAATGCCAATGAACTGTCCAAAGAACGATACGACAAGGGCGTGAGCAGCTACCTCGAAGTACTCGATACTGAACGAACACTCTTTTCCGCAGAATTGCAGTTGTCCCAACTGCAGCAGCTATACATTAACGCCTATGTCGGACTCTACAAGGCACTTGGCGGCGGTTGGGCTGATAAAACGGATAGGGAGACAAGATGATATGAGTAGAAATACAAATCCATCGGAGAAGCAAGCAGCAGGTTGGCGCATAAAGTAAATATCCAACCACCGTGACTTAAGCTGTTTATGTTGTTCATTGAAGCCTCCTTCTCGTAACTTTGAGCGGTCCACGAGATTGGAGGCTTCTTCATTTTTCAGGAACTGTCAATCTTTTACTGTCCCCCGGCAAAGCCGGGGGTTTACCTAAGGGAAATTATCTGAATTGATATTATAGTTCTTACGGACAAGAAAAATATTATCAAGAGAATACGTTTCTTCGATATAAACTCCAGTCCGATCGATAAGAAGCTATCCTCCAAGGAGAAAAAATTATACTTGAGAGAAATCAAGAAAGACATAACCTGTTTTGGTAAGAGTCATCACCGAGCCAGCCTGCAGGTCAATATACCTGGATTAGATCAGGATCAAGCTGCTCGTAAAGTTAAAAAGGGAGTCGAGAAATTTAGTGGGTAGACTGTTAACAAAAAATTATAACTTAACTGTCTTTCCCTAACCGCCTACAGCCTATCCACCTGCATTCTTAATGCTGAGCCCGCATAGTCCTTAGTCCTTGCAAGTTCTTTGATTTCACCAAGGTCTTTGGTCATTTCATTCCAGCCATACCAGTAAGCGTAATCCGGATTAACATGAAAAAATCCCTGATAGGTGCGCATCCGGTGCTTCATATACATCTCTACCAGAACCTGATCGATATATGAGAGCTTTTCCAGGTCAATATCCACCCTCCAAATATTTTACAGGGAACAAAACCTATTGCATAACATGCTGATATGACACCAAGTTACTGACAACCACTGTGTGGTATTTGCACTATCTCATCCTCCATTCTCACCTATAATGACAATTGCAATCTAATCCTTATAGTTTGTTTCTGAACCAGGAGTTATGCTGATTAACAACCATTTCCAGGGAATATGAAATCATGAGAATTGGACTGGGACAAATGAATAGTGGGGACAGAAAGCCCGACAACCTGGCCACCGCCGACACCATGATCAGAAAACTTGCCGACGACGGTGTTACGCTGATCATGCTCCCTGAATATTTCAATTTTCTGGGGCCTGAAACACAAATGGCTGAAAATGCGGAGTCTGTTAACTCTTCACCCAGTCTGGATATGATTCGGGAAAGCGCCGTAAAACATCAACTGCACATTCATATAGGCAGTTTTCTGGAAAGGGATGAGAGTCATATATTCAATACCGGGATAGTTTTTAATCCCGCCGGCGAGATCATCGCAAAATATAGAAAAATTCATCTCTTTGATGTGGAAATCCCGGGGGGAAAAAGATATTTCGAATCTGAAACTATAACTGCAGGTGATACTGTTGTGACCTTCACAGTCGACGATCTCACCTTCGGCATGAGTACCTGTTATGACTTACGATTCCCGGAAATGTATAGAAAATTAAGTGAAATGGGGACGGATGTTATTCTTCTACCGGCTGCCTTTACCATGCAGACAGGCAGGGACCACTGGGAACTCCTTCTGCGGGCACGTGCCGTGGAAAACCTCTGCTGGGTAGTGGCGGCAGGACAGTACGGAACCAGTCCACCCGATAATATATGCTATGGCAGAAGCATGGTCATTAATCCATGGGGCACAGTAACGGCCCAGGCTCCGGATGGTATCCACACTCTCACCGCAAAAATCGACCTTGCCACACTCCACCAAATCAGAACTACCTTTCCTGCACTTAACCACAAACGAAAAGATATTTTTTCTGCCAATTAACTCTGATACGATAATAGCAGGGTACTCCTTATCATGGTTTTTGGGCAGGAGAGAGGGGGGTGTAGATTCTAAAGAACCAATCGCATAAAAATCTCAAGAAGTACTACCATGCTTTTTTCATAAAAAAGAAACCGGAAGGATTTCTCCTTCCGGCTGTTAAAATGTAGACAGCTGTGCCGCAC
>JAFDME010000257.1 GCA_019306075.1 Deltaproteobacteria bacterium
CTTTTTTCCTGAGTTCAGTTTTAAAGTATTCAGCCTTGTTGTAGTTTACCTGTGCCAGCTCTTTTATTCCGGAACCTCCCAGCGATGCCATATACATGGTGGCAATGAGCGTACAGATACCCTGGTTGGAACAGATATTGGAAGTTGCCTTTTCTCTTCTGATATGCTGCTCTCTGGTGGCTAGAGTGAGGACAAATCCCCTCTTGCCGTTAACGTCAGTTGTTTCACCGACCAGCCTTCCCGGCATGTTTCTTACAAACTTTTCTTTACAGCCAAACATACCCAGGCCGGGGCCGCCAAAGGATCTTGTCATACCAAAACTCTGGCCTTCTCCACAGCAGATATCAATTCCGCAGCTGCCGGGATTCTTTAACAGGCCGAAAGCGAGAGGTTCGGTAAAACAGGAGATTGCCAGGGCGCCCGCTTCATGAATGGACGATGATGCCTTCTCCAGATCTTCGATAACACCGAAAAAGTTGGGGGACTGCAGGGCTACTGCTGCGAGGCTCTCAATATCCTTTAATCCGCTCAAATCAGTTTTTCCGTTCTCATCAAATGGCAATTCTACAAGGTTGTATTCGGTCGGTTCAAGGTAGGTTCTTACAACCTCCCTGTAGTGGGGATGAACAGTTTCCGACACAGCAACCGTTTTTTTCTTTCTGCCGATTCTCAGTCCCATTAATAACGCTTCAGCCAGGGCGGAAGCCCCGTCATAGATGGAGGCGTTGGCAACATCCATACCGAGCAGGCGTGCAGTATAGGTCTGATATTCAAAAATTCCCTGCAGGGTTCCCTGGGCAATTTCGGGCTGATAAGGTGTGTAGGCTGTAAGAAACTCCGACCGGCCCATGAGATTGCCGATGGTCTCAGGTATATGATGATGATTGGATCCCGCACCAATAAGGATCTTAAATTTCGGAGTAACAGTCATCAAATCTGCTACTTCACTCATATGGGCTTTAAGGGCCCACTCATCCAGCGGCAGAGGCAGGGGAATATCACCTTCATATCTACAGTCATCCGGGATCGAGTCGAAGAGCTCGTCCAGATCTTTTTTGCCCACAACCGCCAGCATCTCTTTTATTTCTTCTTCAGTATGGGGTAAATATCGCATAGTTTTATCCCTTCAATATCTCACGATAAGCGTCGACGCTTAAAAGTTGATCGATTTCAGCTGGGTCAGAGGGTTTAATCTCAACTATCCAGTTGGTATACGGATCTTCATTGATAAGTTCCGGCCCGTCTTCAAGAGCTTCATTGATGGCAACAATCTCGCCACCCACCGGAAGATAAAGTTCGGATACTGCCTTTACTGACTCAAGGGTGCCGAATTCGTCGCCTTTTTCAAAGGTGTCACCAACTTCGGGCATTTCCACAAAGACGATATCTCCCATCTGGTCCTGGGCATAATCACTGACGCCGATTTTAAGGGTATCGCCGCTAGCAGTTGCCCATTCATGATCGTCGGTGTAGCGCACATCTTCAGGTAAATTCAGTTCACTCAATTCTTTCATTGATCCTTTCCTCCGCTGTTTAAACGTGTTGTGTTCTTTTGATTTTTGGATTTTTGGATTTCTGTTTTTCAGGTCAGCATCATCTTTATTGGTTTCCTTGCGGTTCTGCCGGGTCGTACATCTTCACGTATTTCAACCTTCAGTTTTCGCTTCCCATCGGTCAGATAGACGAGCTCCCCGGGAGCAAAATGTTTGTCCAGCAGGAGAAAACCACAACTCAGTCCTTTGGGTTTAAAACCCTCGGGAACATCTCCTTCTGATGCCAGTCCGATAATTTCGCCGTCCACCCTGCCAATAGCCATATCGGTGGTACAGGTCAGAATTGCACCAATTTTTTCGCCAGCATCATTTATCACGTAAGTGTCATCGCCTGCAGCAATTTTTCTTGGGTCGAAACCGGCAAAGGGCAGGGTATGGTCGCAATCATTTTCCTCCAGGAGTGCATCGGCACCGATGAAATCTTTACTGAAACTCTTTCCATCATCACTCCAGGCCAGGGCAAACTGCCAGGGGTTGAAGAGAAAGGGCCAGGGGCCGATATCCTGATGAGAGAGGGGCAGCACTGCTCCGGCCCTGAGTGAATCTCTTGAGGCGAGTCCGCAGGCAACCAGGCCATACTCTTCACCCGCCTTCAGCAAACCTTCCCATAGCGATTGCAGCTTGTCGATTTCCACGAATAATTCGAAACCGAACTCTCCTGTATAACCTGTGCGGGAAACAAGAATTTTCGTTCCACCATTTAATTCTACCGCTGTGGAAGTTGTGCAGCTGCCAAAACCACCTTTAAAGGAAAAGTAGGTGAGTCCCTCAAAGAGCTGGTCGGAGTTCCTGATGATCTCTCCCAGGATCTTTGCCGAATCCGGGCCCTGAATATCCATTTTTCCGACCCGGTCAGTCAGGTCTTCTATGGTTATTCCTTCTCTGTCCGAAGATTTCTGCAGATGCTCTGCTATAATCCCTCCCATGGCCGCATTGACAACAACCATGAATGCATCCGGCTGCAGTTGATAGATGATGGCGTCATCAATCACTGTACCGTCCGGGTTGAGAAAAATGCCATATACACACCTGCCGTCACTGAGCGCATTTTTTTTCAGTCCGATGCAGCGATCCATATCCTTGCTCAGACAATTTTGCAGAAGCTCTCGTGCTCCTTCACCTCTGACTGTGACAACGGCCATATGACTGGTATCAAAGATTCCAGCGTTCCGTATAACGGCAAGATGTTCCGTTTTTACTCCCGTCGGGTACCAGAGCGGCATATCGTAGCCGCCAAAGGATGCCATCATGGCGTTCTGCTTCACATGGAAATCGTGGAGCACTGTTTTTTTCTCTGCCTGCATCACTTCACCTCCTTTTATTTTTACAGGGTCATCGGGACCTTAAGGTTAAAACTTTTATAGACCACAAAAGTTTCTACAGACCTGACATTTTCAAGCTTTGCCACCTCTTCGGTGTAGAATTCAAGCATGGTGAAATCGGTACTCAGCATGACCGTAAGTATGAGGTCAAAGCGTCCGGTTACAACACAGACCGAGATAACACCACGCAGTTTACTGAATTCTTCTCCCTTTTTAACAAGGTTCATGTCCTGCAGACGCACACCGATGAGAACAATATTCTTGTCGGGGACTGCATCCGGATCTACCAGGGCGGTGATATCAAGGACTCCCTCATTTCTCAGTTTCTTCACTCTGGCCCGAACCGTACCCTCTGATATCGCAAGAGAATCCGCTATTCTTTTGAATGGTATCCGGCCATCTCTGAGATGGTTTATTATTGCCAGGTTTATTTCATCAAGTTTCACTGCATCTGCACCGGTTGCTGAATAGAATATCTTCAGTGCAATATATTGTTAATTGACCATTGTGTCAATAAACAAAGTAAAAAAATACGAAATACATATATGCGGTGGAGGTAATATGCGTATTCCGTATTTTTATTGGTCCCGACCCCTGAGAAAAATACTCCGGTTCGGCTTGTACAAGGGTGCTGGCAAACAGTCCCGCGGCAGGGCATGAGCGTGGCGTCAGCCGGTATTTTGCAGTAACAGCGCGGTTCCGGGAAACTATGACATGGTGCATATGCACCGACTGCTGGTGGTGTATATGCACCATGAATTACTTTCTCATTTCTTGCTTAATCTTTTTTTTGGGGGTAAGCCATTGATATTTCGTCAATATCGCTATGGCTGACAGTATGGCTCATTTTTTGCTGTTAACTTATTTTGATTATTTTTCGATGACAAATAAGAGACTGACGAAATGAAAAATTAACAGAGGAGAGCAAATGATTAAAAAACCATTGTGGAAAAAATCTCTGGCCATGCTGGCAGTTGGTGGGTGTACCTTAGCCATTGCGGCTTCAGTCAGTGCGGATATCGGCACAGAGGAGTGGAGCACTGTTTTCTACTCATCCGTTTCAGAATATAACGCGGCATTTTACGGGGTTGATTTCCTCGATGATGATACGTTGTTTACCACCGGACGGGAGACTGATGTTGCCGGCAACAATTGGGCGGGTATGGGGTTACGGTATATGGCAGGCGATGGTACTCCTCTGGACGACCCTCCCGAGTGGATCAGGTACACACATCGTTCCGGGACCCTTTTTAAAGCCCAGGCGATAGGAGCAGGAGGAGATATTTACCTTATAGGTGATGAATATGGTGGTAACACTGGTGCTGTCTGGAAGTATGGATCAGATGGAACCCTTGGTGCAGGATGGCCAAAGTATACTCCCAATCTCTCCTTTCTTGAGGATATTGCGGTGGATAGCGGCGGGAGCCTCTATGTAGTCGGTGCTTATGCAGTTCCTTATAATTGGGGCGCTGCAGCACGGGACTGGCTGATTTATAAATATGAAAGTAACGGGAGTGTCGCTGCGGGTTTTCCGCTCCCCTGGTATGATCATGCCGATCTTTATGATAGGGCATATCGCGTTGCCGTGGACAGTGAAGATAATTTTATTGTGATCGGTCTGATCAGCCAGA
>JAFDME010000258.1 GCA_019306075.1 Deltaproteobacteria bacterium
TCTCAATGGAGAAATTTGCTACCATCTTGCGTAGTTCCCGAACACCTGTTCCATTAGCTGCAATCTGGGCTGCAAGATCAGCCATATTCTGATCAATATTTCGACAGGGGTAGGTGCCTGAAGCAAGCAGATCCCTGGTCTCTTTTTCCCGGAGCCTGCCCTGTTCCACCAGCAGAAAATTATCTATCAGGACACCTTCCTCTTCTATATGACGACTGTCCGGCGGCGAAGAGCCGGGGGTGCGGCCACCGATATCGGCATGATGTCCACGGGAGCCT
Source organism: Deltaproteobacteria bacterium (assembly GCA_019306075.1). Taxonomy (GTDB): domain Bacteria; phylum Desulfobacterota; class Desulfobulbia; order Desulfobulbales; family Desulfocapsaceae; genus Desulfomarina. Next base: position 279 of record JAFDME010000258.1, read on the forward strand.
ACATAGAAGAGTACCTGCTTTTCATCCTCAGAGAATACAGGAGTTATAACTGTGACATCAGGCAGGTGGGTGCCGCCGTTGTACGGTGCATTGAGTACAAAGACATCACCCGGTTGCATTGTGCTGCCGTTTTCCTCTATGACCACCTTTATCGATTCCCCCATGGAGCCGAGATGGACGGGTACATGGGGAGCGTTGGCTACCAGGCTGCCATCGGGATCAAAGAGGGCACAGGAGAAGTCCAGACGTTCTTTTATGTTGACGGAATAGGAGGTATTGGCAAGAGTTGCTCCCATCTGTTCCGCGATTGACATGAACAGGTTGTTAAAAACCTCAAGCATAACCGGATCCGCCGTGGTACCAAGGGCCATCTGTTGAGGACGTTCCTTATATCTCTCTAATATGAGATGCCGGCGGTTGTTTGTTTCGGCGGACCAGCCCTCTTCCACAACTACCGTACCGGTGGTTTCCACTATTATCGCCGGGCCTTTGATCTTTTGTCCGGCGATGAGATCATCACGTATATAAAGTGGAGTTTTTCGCCACTCACTCTGGCTGAACATCTCGGTGGTGTCGACAGGTTTCAGCTTCGGTACATCTTTCGGTGGGTCCTCCTCTTCATCGATTCGTGATTCCGTGACTCCAACAGCCTCCACGGAGAGGGCTTCGATAACAAGGCTTCTCTCTTTTGCGATAAAGCCAAATCGCTGTTTATGTGCCTTTTCAAAATTTTCCTTCATTTCTTCATAATCAGCGATATCGATAAGCAGTGATGAATCGGTGCCCTCGTATCGCAGGTGTGCTTTACAGATAAGAGAGATATCTCCATCATCTACATTCTGGTTGAGTACTTCAGTCCTGGCTTCTTCGATGAGCGGTTTGCATGCAGCTTCGATCAATTCCTTTGCTGTCTTCGTCAGTGGCTGTTCGATATGGGTTTCTCTCATGGCAGAAACGTCGGCAAGTCCCATACCGTATGCAGAGAGTACTCCTGCAAAAGGGTGGAGAAAAACCCGTTTCATGCCAAGGGCATCGGCAACAAGACAGGCATGTTGGCCGCCGGCACCGCCAAAGCAGTTAAGAGTGTATTGAGTGACATTATAACCCCGCTGCACGGAAATTTTTTTAATCGCATTTGCCATATTCTCAACCGCTATTTTCAGAAAACCTTCTGCAACCTGTTCCGGGGCCTGAACTGGTTTATTTGTTGCCTTGGAAATTTTTTTAGCGAGCACGGTAAAGCCTTCGCGGACAGTTTCATAGTCCAGAGGCTGGTCGGCACCGGGGCCAAAGAGTTTAGGGAAGTAGGCAGGCTGAACTTTACCAAGCATGACATTGCAGTCTGTTACTGCCAGGGGGCCACCACGGCGATAGCATGCCGGGCCGGGGTTCGCTCCCGCAGATTCCGGGCCTACGCGGTATCTTGAGCCGTCAAAATGAAGGATGGAGCCCCCTCCTGCAGCTACCGTGTGGATGTGCATCATTGGGGCACGCATGCGGACACCTGCCACCATTGTCTCAAAACTTCTTTCAAATTCTCCATTATAATGGGCGACATCGGTGGAGGTTCCACCCATATCAAAGCCGATAAGCTTTGTAAATCCACTCATGGTGGCTGTTTTCACCATGCCTACCACTCCGCCGGCAGGTCCTGAAAGAATGGCATCCTTACCCTGAAAGAGATGAGCGTCGGTGAGTCCGCCGTTTGACTGCATGAACATCAGATTGGGGCCACTTGAATCATTGGCTTTCAGCCGGGTCTCAACCTGGTCTACATAGCGTCTTAGAATTGGGGAGAGGTAGGCATCAACCACAGTGGTGTCACCTCTTGAAACCAGCTTCATCAACGGGCTTACTCTGTGACTGACGGATATCTGAGAAAAGCCGATTTTTTGGGCCATCTTACTGAGTTTTAACTCGTGTTCTGGGTAGCGGTAACCGTGCATCAGTGCAATTGCAACGGAGCGAATCCCATGGTCGAAACTTTTTTGCAACCCGGTCTCTGCCGCATCTTCATCAAGGGGGATGAGACATTCTCCTCTTGCCGATAAACGTTCATTAACTTCCAGCACCTCCTCGTAGAGCATTTCCGGTAGAATGATATGGCGGGCAAAGAGTTCGGGCCGGGTCTGGTATCCGATCCGTAATGCGTCCCCAAAACCTCTGGTAGTGACCAGGAGTGTACGTTCACCCTTTCTCTCAAGCAGGGCGTTTGTCGCCACGGTTGTGCCCATCTTAACATTTTCAATCAGTTGATCGGGAATGGGTTCTTCAACGTCGAGCTGCAGCAGTTCATATATCCCCTGGATCGCCGCATCCTTATATTTCTCAGGGTTTTCAGAAAGGAGCTTGTGGGTGATAAGAGTGTTGTCAGGTTGCCTGGCAACAATATCTGTAAAGGTTCCGCCTCGATCAATCCAGATCTGCCATTGCTGTATCATCGGTACCTCCCTTTATCGGGGTGGGAATTAAGATGTTCTGTAAATATATTGAAAATGCTCATAAATAAAATAAAAAGCACACATTGTTGATTATTTATCGACATATTGTCGATAATATGTAATATTGACAGCCGTGGATGAAAAAGTCAACAGTATTGTTTTCCTGATGAAAATTTTATATGATCTGTGAACACATCGGGAGAGGGAGAGGTGTTGTTGTAAAAAATCAAAATATGGAGGAGTGATTTATGAAACTGCAAAAAAGAGTAGTTGGAACACTGGCCGGTATCGTTCTGGGAGTGGGTATGAGTTGTGGCGTGATGGCCGCAAGCTGGGATATGCCCACACCTTATCCGGATAAAACATTTCACACCCAGAATATAATTGAGTTTGCAGCAGACGTGGAAAAGGCTACGGGAGGGGCGCTGAAAATCAAGATTCATTCTGCCGGTTCTCTTTTCAAACATCCTGAAATTAAGAACGCAGTTCGCGGCGGCCAGGTGCCTGCCGGCGAGTTTTTTCTTTCACGCCTCTCTAACGAAAATGCCGCTTTTGGTGCCGATTCTCAGCCATTTCTTGCTACCAATTATGATGAGGCGGCAAAACTGTGGGATGCTCAGCGGGGAGTTATTACGGCACTTCTTGACAAACAGGGGCTTATGCCTCTTTTTTCAGTGCCCTGGCCGCCCCAGGGACTCTATACAAAAAAAGAGATCAAGACGGTTGATGATCTGAAAGGAATTAAGTTTCGGGCCTATAATGCAACCCTTGAAACATTTGCAAACAAAGTGGGAGCTGCTCCAACCCAGGTTGAAGTTCCGGATATTCCTCAGGCCTTTGCAACCGGCAGAGTTGATGCCATGATCACTTCACCCTCCACGGGTGCAAACTCCAAGGCCTGGGATTTTGTTTCCTATTACACCGATATTCAGGCCTGGCTGCCCAAGAATATCGTTGTAGTCAATAAAAAGGCGTTCAGAAAACTGGATGCAGCTGCGCAGAAAGCTGTCCTTGCCGCTGCCAAAACTGCAGAAACCCGCGGCTGGGAAATGAGTAAAAAAGAGACCGCTGTTAAAACCAAAATAATGAAGGATAACGGCATGACTATTGTCACTCCCAGTCCCGAACTGATGAAAGGGTTGAAAGCCGTGGGTGCCTCCATGCTCGTTGACTGGAAGAAAGCTGCGGGAAGCGAAGGTGCGGAAATCTTAAAAGCATATAAACAGTAGAAAGAATATTTTCCGCCATGGCAACTCTTCTGCATGGCGGATTCTTCAGGGAAGTCCGATGCGAAAATGGCTGAACGGGCTCTACAGGGTGAGCTGCTGGCTGGCCGCGGGATGTATTGCGGCCATAGCCTTACTGGTTGTCTGCCAGGTTTTTTTGAACCTGCTGGACAGATGCAGTGCTCTGCTTACCGGAACCGCCATCGGCCTGACTATTCCGTCCTATGCGGATTTTACAGGGTTTTTTCTGGCAGCGGCATCGTTTCTTTCTCTTGCCTGGACTTTGCGGGAAGGCGGACACATCCGGGTAACACTGGTAACCGGAAACCTGCCGCGAAGAGTTCAGCGGATTGTCGAGGTGTGGTGTGTCTCCGTTGCCGCCGCTATCACTCTTTATTTTACCTGGTATACCGCTAAGCTGACATATGATTCATATCTCTACCATGATCTTTCTCCCGGTATGATTGCCGTACCGATATGGATACCTCAGACGGCAATGCTGACTGGTCTGCTGATACTGTCCATAGCACTTGTTGATGAATTTTTTTCCC
>JAFDME010000025.1 GCA_019306075.1 Deltaproteobacteria bacterium
TCGGAGGTACTGGTCAAGACCCTGATCATTGAAGGTATGCAATCGATCCTTTCAGGGGAAAACCCGCGTATAATGGAGCAGAAGCTTCACTCATTTATCGCTCCCAAGCTGCGCGAATCTACTTTTAAAAGATGATGAGGTCCTTCTTATGGCTGATTACCTGACTTCAAAGAAAGAGCGAAAAGAAAACGGACGTAAATGTCAACCGAGAATGCCCATATGGATGATTACCTATGCTGATCTGGTAACTCTACTCCTCACTTTTTTCATTCTTCTCATGTCAATGGCAAATATGGACCCGGTTAAATTCTCCAAAGCTTCAGGATCAATTAGAGACGCTCTCGGTATCCATGGAGGTTATGCGAAAACTGAATTCACAATTCCTGTACTTACCTCCCCCCCCATAGCACGATTTTCACCAGTTCATCCGCAGACCACCCAAAAAATCTACGAACATATCAAATCCCGTATCAGTTCTCTGCGCCTCAGTGATAATATTGGTCTGCTCAAAAAGAATGGTGACTCCATTATTTTACGAGTTAATGATTCAATCCTTTTTAAAGCCGGACAGGACAAAATAACATTCAGTGCAGAGCATACTCTTCGCACCATTGCAGAACTGATCGGACCGCTGCCCATGAGTTTAAGAATTGAAGGGCATACTGATGATACTGGAGAGTCGAAAGAAGGTTTCAGTAACTGGGATCTCTCAGTTGCTCGTTCAATTTCTGTGTTAAGGTTCTTTTCAAAAAGAGATCTCCTTTCCCTGGATCGTATGGCGTCCGTGGGATACGGGTCAACACGACCGATAGTTTCTAATAAAGATGAGGCTTCAAGAGCTGCCAACAGGCGGGTTGACTTTGTGCTTCAATTGAACCGGCCGGAATCCGGGTCTGATTTTGCACCGCAGAGCTCTACAGTGCCTCTATAGTGCCTTACTCCAAAAAAACTGTGTTTTGACAGTACTGATCGAATGCTTTATTGAAAACTCACAAATCAGATAGGCTGATAAAGAATCCGACCCAGGAAATACCATTCACTGTACCAGCTTTAATATGAAATTAACCCATCCCTTTAAACTGGTTGAAAGAACACATGATAGAGGAAAAGTCAGATGGCTGAAAAAAACAAAGCGGTAACCGAGACCCGTGACAGCTGGAAAATACCCTGCATTATCAGCCTTGTTGCTCTCTCGTTGCTGACCGGAGCATGTATTACCTGGATTTTTCTTTCTAAAAATCAATGCCCTCCCCTAGCCAAAAAAAGTCCTGCACCGAATATTTCTCAAGCAGTACAGGTGCTGCAGAATACAGGTATAGGGCCGATGGTTGATATTGATGAATTCATAGTGAATATAATCAGCGCAGACAGCAACCATTATGTAAAAACATCATTAACTCTGGAACTTACCACGGACATCGGCAAGGACGAGATAGAACAGAGAATACCCCAAATCCGCGACACGATCCTGCTGCTTCTCGGCAATAAGACCTATGATGAGTTGCAGGACCTGCAGGGAAAAAAGCAGCTCAAGGCGGAATTGATGAACAAAATCAACTCTTTTTTACATGCTGGAAAAGTTAAATCCATTTATTTTACCAATTTTGTAGTTCAGTAGAGTCCTGCCCTGACGAGTGCCATTTTTTTTAATAACCGATCAGGAAAAAAGGAGTTAGGGGAGAACTAACATCGTGGAACCAATTCTGAAAAAAGAAGAGATTGCCCAGTTGCTCAGTGCTGTTACTGATGGACGAATACCAGTCAACACTCACGAAAACGTGGATAAGGAGAACGATCGCGAATTCACTCCCATTGATATTTTCAACCTGCCGCAGGCTGAAATCAAACAGTTCCGAATCCCCAACCTGGACATCATCCTTGACATTTTCTGCAGAACCTATTCCACCTCACTGACACACCGGCTCCAGCGCACTTCTTCAGTTACACGAACCTCCCTCAGCTCATGCGAATTCAAGGATTTTTTCCACTACCAAAGCAATCTCGGGGCAACCGGCATTATAGATATGTCACCTCTCCAACACGGTTCTCTCATCATTCTCGACCCTGAACTTTCTTTCTCCCTCGTTGAAGTTATGCTTGGTGCTTCTACCGAACTTGACCCTATTCAACCGGACCGAAAACTTACTGCCATAGAGCTCATTGTTTTAAAAACGCTTTTTGTAGACGGCTGCAATGATATCAGTAAAGCATTCTCCCAACTGCTCGATATGAAAGCAAAGATCGTCAAGCTCGAAAACAATTCCCGCCTCCTGTCAATTGTTGAACCTGCAGCGGAAGTTATTGTAGCCACATTTGGTGTTAAAATAGGGGATCTGACCGGAGAAATGTATCTTGTCATTCCTTTTGCAACCCTTGAGCCGCTCCGTGACCTCCTTAAAGATCTTCTTAATATTTCCAGTGTCAACAAAAGCAGCTGGCAAAGTGTACTTGAAGACGAAGTCCTTGAAATGGCTGCTTCCATTACTGCTCAATCAGGTACCATCAATCTTTCGATTTCGCAGCTTCTCCAGCTGAAAAATGGAGATCTCCTTGACCTTGACTATGATCCCGACAGACCTCTCACCGTTTTTGTCGAAAACCAACCGGCCTTTTTCGCTGTTCCCGGAACACACAATGGTAAGAAGGCCATTAATCTTACAGGAATGTTTAAATAAGGATTTATTATGTCCCCTGAAAATCAAGATAACAGCCGGCCTGCTCCTGAAGAATTACAGGAACTTTTAGTGGATGACCCCGCTGTGCCTGCAGAACCGAAACCAGAAGCTGACCGGCACAATGCCAAGGGACTCGATTTTCTCTACGATATTCCTCTTCAGGTCTCCGTAGAGGTTGGCCGGTGCAAAATACTGCTGAAAGACTTAGTTAAAATGAGTGAGGGATACGTTATTGAGCTCGATAAACTTGCGGGTGAACCACTGGACCTCTATGTGAATTCAAAACTCATTGCCCGTGGCGAAGCAGTTATGGTTGGAAAGAAATTCGGGATACGCTTGACCGATGTTGTTTCAACCGTTAATAGAATTGAAAATCTGGGTTAAACGGATACCAATGATGAAACATTATTGCCACCTTTTGACGTTTATACCGTTATTTACCTGCATTTTTTTTATCTCACCCGGAAAAATCTACGGTGCGGAGACAGGGCTTGATGTTACCTCTAGCTACTTCCGTATGATCTGGGGTCTGCTTGTTGTTCTTGGTATTATTCTGATACTTTACGGTGTGATGAAAAAACGCTTATCGCTTTTTAACAGTTCCGCCTCTCAGTCAATAAAAATCCTGGAATTAAAACCGCTTATGGGGAAAAAAGCTATCTGCCTTGTGGAGGTAAAGGGAAAGGAGTATCTGCTGGGCATCGGAAATGACCAGATAAACCATCTTGCATCCCTCGAGCCGGAAAATGACTCCTCATTTGCCGAAACCCTGCGTAAAACTGTTCCCGAAAAGCAAAATGACTGAATTTATTTCCAAGAAACAGGCTAAGCTGATATTTTTTTTCACTCTAACAGCACTACTGCTCCTTTTTGCTCCTTACCTGGGACACGCCGTCAGCCTGCCGACAATCACATTCGGTGTTGATAACGCCGATTCTCCAAAACAGGTTTCAAATGCAATTCAGGTTCTTCTCCTCCTGACAATCCTGTCGGTTGCCCCGGCTATTCTCCTGATGACAACCTGCTTTACACGAATTGTCATCGTCCTGGGATTCGTCCGACAGGCAATGGGTACCCAGAATATGCCTCCAACTCAGGTTATCCTCGGTCTGTCGCTGTTCCTCACATTTTTTGTCATGTCCCCTACCATAAACAAGATTAACAGTGAAGCACTCCAACCCTATATGAACGAAAAAATTGATCAGCAGGAAGCATTGGAAAAAGCCTTAAAACCCATGAGAGAATTTATGTTCAGTCAGGTACGCGAAGATGAGCTGGCCCTGCTGACAGAAATTGCCATGGACCGGGAACCAACAGACAGTGTCGATGTTCCCACCATGACCTTGATACCGGCCTTTATGCTTTCTGAACTCAAACGTGCTTTCCAGATGGGATTTATGATCTATATCCCTTTTCTGGTCATTGACATGATTGTGGCCTCTATTTTAATGTCAATGGGGATGATGATGCTCCCTCCGGTCATCATATCAATGCCATTCAAACTCTTGCTCTTTGTCCTTGTAGACGGCTGGGGTCTTGTCGTTGGTTCTCTTATAAAAAGTTTTGGATAATGTCCCATGACTACTGAAATGGCGGTCGACATCTGCCGCAAAGCAATTCAAACCATCCTGCTGGCCGCGGCACCCATGCTCATCATCGGTATGGTTATCGGACTTCTGGTGTCTATCTTTCAGGCGGCAACCCAGATAAATGAACAGACCCTTACGTTTGTACCTAAAATTGTCGCTGTTTTTGTTACCCTGGTGATTTTTGGCCCGTGGCTGATTAAACTGCTCACTACTTTTACCATAGGCCTTTTTAATATTATGGCGACCCTTTAATACATCACTGTGGATATCCAGCTCATACCGGTTGAACAGTTTCAGACATTTCTGGTAGTGACCAGTCGTGTTGCCGGTTTTGTCAGCGCTATCCCGGTACTCACCTCTTCCCAGAGTCCCGCAAGAGTGAAGGCGGGTCTTGTCTTCGCGATTTCCCTCACCCTGTTCCCGGTGATGGGAAAATTTATTGGTCAGACCAATTTTGCACCCCTTCCTTTTGTGATGCTGCTCAGTGGAGAACTTCTTGTCGGCCTGCTGCTGGCCCTTATGGCCCGCCTCATCTTTACAACTGTTGAATTTGGTGCGACAGTAATCGGCTACCAGATGGGATTTGCGGCCGCCAACGTCTTTGACCCTCAAAGTGAACGACAGGTAGCTCTGATATCACAGTTTCAAAATGTTTTTGCTATCCTCATTTTTCTTGCTATTAACGGGCACCATCTCTTTCTCCAACTTGCAGTTCAATCATATCAATACCTTCCCCCTGGTCAATTTAACTTCTCAGGAGGGGCTATTCCCTACCTCATGGAACTGGCAGGCCATATGTTCGTCCTTGGTGTTCAATTCAGTGCACCGGTTCTGGTGGTACTTCTTCTCTCCGGATTAATCCTTGGAGTTCTCTCGCGGGTTTTCCCACAGCTCAACGTGTTCCTCCTCTCATTTCCTATTAACATCGGCGCAGCATTTATTGTCATTGCTTTGACTCTTAACATCTCTGCGACCATTATCAGACAAGAATTTGACACTTTGCCGGACCGTATTCTGACTATTCTTCACCTTCTCGCCTTCTAAAGCAGGCGATGCCCACAACTCAGGTTAACAGGCTATAGGCTGTCGATTTAACAGGAATGGTTTTTGCAGTTTACCTCCAGGAGTATATTAAATCTACCCTGGTCCGCTATCCTCACAGGTTAAGGTGGTGGCTTACATATGGGTTAGACACCGATCAAACTGAATCTACTCCTGATAACCGAGACAAGGAGTTATGGCAGAAGAAAATAATACAGCCGGCGAAAGAACAGAGGCCCCCACCGCCAAACGACGTGAAGATTTTCGAAAGAAGGGACAGGTTGCCCAGAGCAAAGAGGTTCAAACCGCATCTCTACTAACTATCCTACTGTTATTCTGGCATTTTTATATGCCAACCTTCTGGCGTGGTCTGACCGGTCTGATTTTTTCCATATGGGATTCTGCCGGTCAGTATGACCTTACTCCTCTATCCACAATTACCCTGGCCATATCCATACTGAAACAGAGCGGATTGCTCCTGGCCCCGCTTTTTCTCCTGATACTTGCTATCGGGTTCTTTTCCAGTTTTTTTCAAATTGGCTGGCTTTTAACCGCCAAGCCTCTTACTCCTGATTTCTCTAAGCTCAACCCCATCAAGGGATTAGGCCGTTTCTTTTCCAAAAAATCTCTTATTGAGGTTGTCAAATCAATGCTGAAAGTAACCCTGATTGGATGGGTTGCCTATTCCACAATTTATAATAATTTCGATCAAACCCTTATTCTCATTGATACCAGTATCCCCACAACCCTTCTGTTTCTTGCTAAAACCGGTTCAATCATTCTGGCAAAGAGCTGTGCTATTCTCATTCTGATTGCCTTCCTCGATTTTCTCTTTGTCAAATGGGAGATGGAGGAAAAAATGAAAATGACAAAACAGGAACTGAAGGAAGAATTTAAGGAAAGTGAGGGCGACCCGTTTATAAAAGCACAGATTCGCACCATTCAGCAGGAAATGGCGCGAAAAAGAATGATGGCCGAGGTTCCCGAAGCTGATGTGATAGTGACGAACCCAACCCATATATCCGTTGCCGTTCGCTATGATTCATTGAAGATGGATGCGCCTGTTGTTGTAGCTAAGGGTGCCGATGCAATAGCGATGAAAATTAGAGAAATTGCCAAAGAAAACAACATCCCCATTATAGAGAACCGCCCAGTGGCTCGCTTATTGCATAAACTTGACTTAGGAGCATCAATACCTGAAGATCTCTTCAAGGTTATTGCCGAAATACTTGCTCACGTTTATTCATTGAAGACCAACAGGAACCAATGGAATTAGCAACTATACAAAACAGACTGGTTAATCTTCCTGTCAGACAGTTCATGGGAAGGAGTGATGTAATAGCATCTCTGGGGCTGGTATCAATCCTGATGATCATGATCATCCCCCTTCCCTCCATCATCCTTGATCTGTTTCTTTCAATGAGTTTCACCATCGCACTTCTTATTCTGGTAGTCAGCCTCTACACAGTTAAAGCAACAGATTTTTCAATTTTCCCGTCAATCCTTCTCACTACCACACTTTTTCGCCTCTCCCTCAACGTGGCTTCCACCCGTCTTATCCTCCTCCACGGAGATGAAGGAGCCGATGCTGCAGGGACTGTAATCCAATCCTTTGGCCAGTTTGTGGTAGGTGGTAACTATGTTGTGGGAATTGTCATATTCGCAATTCTTGTTCTCATTAACTTCATGGTAATTACCAAAGGTGCCGGCCGTGTTGCCGAAGTTGCCGCGCGTTTTACCCTTGATGCCATGCCAGGCAAACAGATGGCCATAGATGCTGATCTTAATGCCGGCCTGATCAATGAGCATGAAGCGAGAACACGCAGAGAAGAGATATCGAAAGAAGCTAATTTTCATGGAGCCATGGACGGTGCATCTAAATTTGTCAAAGGCGATGCTATCGCAGCAATTATCATTACCCTGATCAACATCGGTGCCGGTTTTATCATAGGTGTTGTACAAAAAGGCATGCCCATGGCTGAAGCGGCTGCCAACTATACAATTCTTACAGTTGGTGACGGACTTGTGGGACAGATTCCCGCACTTATCATCTCCACATCTGCGGGTCTCCTTGTAACCCGTTCAACCGGCGAAAAAGATTTTGGAAGTGATCTTAAGAGCCAGTTTTCCAGTAATGCCATGGCTCTGTGGCTCGTTGCAGTTATCCTTATCATTTTTGCCTTTATCCCCGGATTGCCATTCTTCCCCTTTTTAATTCTCTCGATTGCAGTCGCTGCCATCGCCTATAAAATTGATAAAAAGAAAAAAGATCAGCAAGCCGTTATTGAAGAAAAGGCTGATGAAGTTGTCATAAGCAAAGAGGATAATTACCAGGAAATGCTCAATGTAGATCTGCTGCAGCTTGAGGTCGGCTACGGGTTAATTCCATTTGTTGACTCCGCTCAACAGGGAGAACTTCTTGGGCGTATCCAGTCGATTCGAAAACAGTTTGCAATAAACAGCGGATTTATAGTACCCCCCGTCCACATTAAGGATAACCTGCAGCTTTCCCCAAATCAGTACACGTTCTCCCTTAAAGGAGTCAAAATAGCTGAAGCTGAAATGCTCCCCGGACATTTTATGGCAATGGATCCTGGAACAGTTACAGAAACCATAAAAGGAATCCCTACCAAGGAACCGGCTTTCGGCCTCCCTGCCTTCTGGATAACTGAGGATAAAAAAGAGCGTGCCCAGATCGCCGGTTACACTGTTGTCGACTGCCCCACCGTTATAGCCACTCATATCAGCGAACTTATCAAGCAGCACGCCCATGAACTGATGGGCAGGCAGGAGGTCCAGGAGTTGCTTGACAACCTGGCGAAAACCTATCCTAATCTTGTTGAAGATCTTGTTCCATCAGTAGTTCCTCCCGGAACCATTATGCGCATTCTGCAAAATCTGCTTAAAGAGTCGGTATCTATCAGGGATCTGCGCACTATTCTGGAAACAGCAGCTGACTGGATAACCACCACACAGGATACAGATATACTCACTGAATATGTTCGCCACGCTCTTTCCCGTACCATCAGTAATGATCTTGCCGTGGATGGTGTTGTTCCGATTGTTACTCTGTCAAAAAGCACCGAAGATGCAATTCTGGATTCTATTCAGCACAAAGAGACAGGGAGTTATCTTGCAATCGATCCGGGAATTGCGCAGACTATTCTAGATTCCATTGGGAAGGCGATCACTCTGTTTGCCGGGAAAAACCATCCCACTTTACTGGTGGCGCCCCAGATCAGACCCCATGTAAGAAGTTTAACAGAACGTTACTACCCGGCATTAACCGTTTTATCTCATAATGAAATCAGCCCGAATCTCAAAGTCAAATCTCTTGGAACGGTGACCCTGGATGCAAGTTAAAGTATTTGAATCAACAGATATGGCCTCCGGCCTCAGAAAGGTAAAAGAAGCACTGGGACCTGATGCCCTCATTTTATCCACCAGAACAATCAAAGACAAAGGGATAGGGCTGCTTGGAAAACCTGTATTTGAAATTACTGCAGCAATAGACGGTTCCGCACCAGTTAGTAATTACTTCGACAGGGGGAAAAAAAGGGGGCTCCCCCCCACCTTTTCCATGGAATCGTCACCGCATTTAGACCATATGGTAAGCGATCCCGTAGCTCATCTCCTTCATCACACTACTCCCCCTCCTGCAACCGGGACGACCGGCCCCGGTCATTCAAAACCGATCCCACCCGCTGTAAGTCCGAATCCATCCATACGGAAAGAAGTTGATGAGCTGAAAATCCTGGTAAAGGGACTGACCGGACAGATATCATTTCTCAGTGAAAAAACCAGTATAATTCCAGGCCATTCAAACTACCCCGGCACTGTCGGCGACCCTGTCGCCGCGATGCTTGAGAAGCGAGGCATAAACATCGAGGCATCACAAACAATTTCCGCTTTTTTAAGAGAGGATCTTACAGAGCAGGAGCTCGCCAGTGCTGACGCCGTCTCGGCTAAAGCCATCGAAGCCATCAAAAATCTTATTGAAATAGAACAGCCATCCTTCTCCAGCCCGAATGATCAATTGAGAATTGCCCTGGTGGGTCCTACTGGTGTAGGGAAAACGACAACACTCGCCAAAATTGCCGCCTCCTTCTCAGCATCTCACTCCGGGTCAATAGCACTGATCACCATTGATACCTACCGCATAGCCGCTGTTGAGCAACTAAAAGTATATGGAGAGATCATGCATCTCCCCGTCGATGTGGTTATCACTCCCGATCAGCTCAGGCAGGCAATAGAAAGGCACCAGGACAAAGATCTGATTCTCATTGATACCGCGGGCAGAAGCCCTGAAGACGGATTTTGTATTGAAGAACTTTCGACTTTTCTCAACCCGGACCTCAACATTGACAAGCACCTTGTCCTCTCAGCGGCGACAAGAGAGAATGAACTTCTCAATATCATTAATCAGTTTCAACAACTTGGTTTAAAAAACACAATTTTTACCAAGGTGGACGAATGCATCAATCTCGGAATATTACTGAATATTCAACTTCAAAATTCTTTTCCCCTATCCTACATCACCAACGGACAGAGGGTGCCGGAAGATATAATTGAACCTTCACAACAAACTGTAGCAGAACTCATCATGAGAGAACATCAAGGAAATCTGTATGACTAATTCATCATCACACAACAGTGCTGATCAGGCCAGAACACTGCGGGACCTAAATCCCCGTTCCAGCACTCTTTCTATTCACCAGGAGAGTGGCGGTCCCACCTCTGTTTATGCAATCACCAGCGGTAAAGGCGGTGTAGGAAAAACTGCTGTTGTTGCAAACCTTGCCTATGCGCTTGCATCTATGGATAAACATGTCCTCATCCTTGACGCTGATCTGGGCCTTGCAAATATCGATGTAGTCTTCGGTCTTACACCTGAATATAATTTAAATCATTTCTTTTCAGGTGAAAAAGAGCTGGATGACATAATCATTGACGGCCCTCTCAACATCAAGATACTCCCGGCCGGATCCGGTCTGCAGAACTTCACCAGGCTGGACAGTCATCATAAACTCAGGCTCATGGAATCTCTCGACGCCATGCACAATCATTTTGACTTTGTCCTAATTGACACCGAAGCCGGTATCTCGGAGAATGTCACTTATTTCAATACCGCTGCCCAGGAAATACTCGTAGTAACAACTCCTGAACCTACCGCCATTACCGATGCTTATTCGCTGATGAAATTGCTTTCAGCTCAGTATCATGAAAAAAAATTCAACCTACTGGTGAATCAGGTTCAGACTGAAGAAAATGCTCTTGATGTCTATAAAAAACTCACCATGGTTTCAAACCGGTACCTGGACATTTCCATAGACTACCTCGGCTCCATTCCCGATGATTATCAGATGATCGAATCAATACGCAAACAGAAAGTGATCAGTGAACTCCTGCCTGAATCAAAAGTCAGTTCTGCCTTCAAACAGCTGGCCTCCCGCATATGTGCTGAACCGGTCCGATCCACACCTAAGGGAAATATCCAGTTTTTCTGGAAAAAACTGCTCAACATGGAAGAGAGAAGCTGAAAACAATGCATTACAGTCAGAATCTCCATAAAGATGACAGATCCCGACTTATCAGAGATCATCTCTATCTCGTAGATATAATTGTCGGAAGAATGGTCACCCAGGTGCCATCTTTTATAAACAGGGATGATATGAAAAGCGCCGGGATGGTCGGCTTGCTTGATGCCTCAAACAAATATGATCCCAGCAAAAATATTCTCTTTAAAACCTTTGCCGAATACAGAATCAGGGGCTCAATACTTGATGAGATGAGAAAACTGGACTGGTTTTCCCGTTCTCTGAGAGATAAACAGAACAAAATCAGTAAGGCAATTTCAAAGCTTGAACTCACGTTGGGCAGGGAACCGGAAGAGCATGAAATTGCAAAATGTATGAATCTGTCAATTGACGATTATCGATCCATGCTCAACCAGGTTGGTCACCTCGGCTGTGTCAGTCTTAATGAGACCCTGGACCACACAAGTGATGGCAGATCTTTTCTGGAAACCCTGGCCGACCAGCGTCCAGCCGCTATCCCCGGAAAAAGAATTGAGGATCTGGAACTAACCAGAAAAATCGCGCGCTTCCTGACCCAGCTTTCTGAAAAAGAACGGTTAGTGATCTCGCTCTATTACTATGAAGAACTGACCCAGAAAGAGATTTCAGGAATTATTGGAGTCTCAGAGGGGAGGATATCTCAACTTCACAGCCAGGCACTGATTAAACTTAAAAACAAAATTAGAAATCAGATTCATTAAACATGGACTGTCCTGACACCAAAAGCAAATATCAGGTGACAGCAGGTTTTTCAGATAAATAGACAATGCAGGAAATAAAAAATGAGCCACAGCGAAGAAATGATACTGATGTTCTGCTTAGTTACTCTTACTTCAGTGACGGTTATTTCAATGCTTTTCACGTTGAAAAAGAAAAAGGATCGCCTCGTTCGGGAACTTGCAATCAAAGACAGGGTACTGATAAAAAAAACGGAGGAATTGAGGGAGTTAAAGGCAAAACATTACCGGGCCGAAGCCTTCCAAAACAATCTTGCTGCAGCTGAGCACAGTATTAAAACGCAAAGACCGCTACCTTCAGCCGACACCTCTCCCCCGAAGAATTCAGCGCTTGAAAAGTATCGCCTGGTTCATGCGCTTATTAAAAAACAGATGAGTGTAGATGAAATTGCATCTTTTCTGACAGTTTCCGCCCACGAGGCACGCCAGCTTGTCACATTATCTAAACTTGTTCAATAAAAACAAGGTTAAGAAACTGACTGGAACTGCCGATATCGTATGTAGTAGATAATACCTTCGGGAAACCGGCAATCATGCCCGAAAACAGATGAGATAAAGTTGCGTTGCTCACAGTCAGGTTTGATCAGGCTATGGATTGAATACTGTAGTGAAAGGCGAAGAAAGGAGAAAATATGGTTTCCGGTAAATACAGTGCCCTCGCCGGTGCAATTTCCAGAGAGCAGACTATCGCTAATATCAGCGCAAACCTGGCGAATATAAATACGACGGGATATAAGAGTTCCCTTCTCAGTTTTGAATCCGTTCTCCAGGGTGCGCAGCAATCCGATAATACCAGGGGAATTGACTTCAGCAGAATTAAAAACAGTTTCACAGATTTCACCCCCGGTGCCATGCGTCCAACAGAACGTCCCCTTGACATGGCTATCAGCGGAGATGGTTTTTTCAAACTCATGGGTTCAGACGGACTGCTCTACACCAGGCGCGGCGATTTCACCATGGATGCCGGAGGATTACTTACCACCAGCAACGGATTATCGGTTCTTGATGCGCAGGGGGCACAGATCTATATTCCTGATATCGACGGAGGTAAAGTTGCAGTTGGAGACAATGGCATGATCTATATTCTCGACCGCCTGGATAACCGTGAAGAGGTGGCTCAACTTGCCGTTGTGAATATCACCGATAAGCTGAAACTGAAAAGAGAAAAAGACACCACGTTTTCCCTTGGAAATGATACTGCTGCAGTAAGCAGTGATAATTATCGTGTCATTCAGGGACACCTTGAACTGTCGAATGTGAATATGACCAGTGAAATGGCAAAAATGATCGACAGCCATCGTATATTCGAAACATATCACAAGGTATTAAAAAGCTTTGCCACCATCAGTGAACAGCAGGACGAACTGGGTACAGTCGCTTAACCGACGTATTTTGTTAAAGATCCCGGCCAGCAGAACAACCGGGCGGAAAGAGATTTCATCATGTATCAATCTGAACAACCCGAATAAATAGGAATTTAAAATGATCAGATCACTCTGGACCGGTACCACCGGAATGCACAGTCAACAATTAAACATAGACGTTATTGCCAACAACCTGGCCAATGTCAGCACGACCGGTTTTAAAAAGAGTGCAGCCCATTTTCAGGATTTACTCTACCAGGTAATGAAAGTTCCAGGAAGTCAGACATCAGTTGACACAGAATCACCTACGGGAATTCTTGTCGGTCTTGGTGTGAAACCGGCTGCAGTCACCAAAGTATTCACCCAGGGAGATCTTATCCAGACTGAAAATGAGCTGGATATAGCCATCGAAGGCCCCGGTTTTCTTCAGGTCGAACTGCCCAATGGCAACACTTCCTACACCAGGGACGGTTCACTCAAACTTGACAGTATTGGCCGTCTGACCACCTCTGACGGATATGAGATCATACCGGCAATCACTGTACCTGACGGATCGAGACAGATAACCATCAGCGAAACAGGAATTGTCAGTGCCCTTATCGGAGATGACACTGAAAGTACTGAACTCGGGACCATGGAACTGGCCACCTTCACCAATAACTCCGGGCTTGCCGCTCTGGGCAAGAATCTCTTCAGGGAAACTTCGGCATCCGGAATAGCGGTGACAGGCACACCGGGAGATGACGGATTCGGCCTGCTCCTTCAGACATACCTTGAAGGATCCAATGTGAACATTGTCGAGGAGATGGCAAATATGATTACTACCCAGAGGGCTTACGAGATCAACTCCAAAACCATCCAGACTTCAGATGAGATGATGCAAACAACTAATAATCTAATCTAATCTAATCCGAATAAATCGGAATTTTAAAATGGTTGGATAAGTGCCTGATTGCTGATATTGCCAGCCGAGGTTGATAGCCTGTAGGCTTAAGACTTTTGGGATTTACCAGTAAAGCACTAACCATTCATAAAATGCATTTCGCAACGAGGCTTGAAATCTATGTGGTCCGGAACAAATGATTGTCAAATAAGGACAATGGCTCAACTATTACTTATTTCTCTGTTTCTTTCCTTATGTGCAGCCCCATGCTCTGCTCTGCAGATCTCATTTATGCCAAAGGCCGTGGTTACAGGAAACACTGTTACCCTTGGAGATATTGTACAATTTGACCGGAAATCAGAGATAACCGAAGCCCTTGCCAGCCAGAAAGTCGCCCAGTCCCCTCCCCCCGGCGGGTCAATTGTCCTTCGCTCTCTCACCATAAAACAGAATCTGCTTTCCGAACTTTCCCTGTCCGAGAATCTGGAGTGGAACGGTTCACCATCCGTTATGCTTTCCCGTACCGGAATCAAAATCGGTTCAAATAAAATTCAGACAATTATCGCCGATTTTATCGCCGCAAATAAATCAAACCTGCCTGATGCAGACACACGCTTCATCCTGTCCAGTCTCCCCATTCCTTTTACCCTGCCTGCAGGAGATCTTTCATATGAGGTTATTCCTTCCAACCCGAATATTCTTGGCAGTTCCAAATTCTCAATCATTTTCAGAGTAGACAACCGGGTTGCAAAAAATATGTCGGTAAAAGGAAGGCTTGAAGCATTGGCCCCCATAGTTGTGGCCACCGCCAGAATGCCAAAAGGCACTGTGCTGACTTCTTCAAATCTCACTCTTGCGGTTAAGGATATCAGTGGGATTAATTCCCCGGGCCTTGACCTTAACCAGTTCATAGGAAAAAAGCTCAAACGTAATATCAGGCCTGGTTCCCCCCTGTCCACAACCATGACTGAATCATGCCCAATCATCCAGCGGGGAGAAAGAGTTAAAATTGTGATCAACCATGGTTCAATGCATCTCTCCACAATCGGCATTGCCAGGAGCAATGGCAAACAGGACCAGATGATACGTGTACAAAATATCAACTCAAACAAAATTGTCTATTGCCGGGTTTCAGCCCCTGGCCTTGTCGAGGTGGTCTTATAAACATGAAAAAGCAACTTATAATCATACTGTCTCTCGTCCTCCTGTCTTCATGCGCAAAACCGGATCTCCACGTCAGCGCAATCCCTGAGCCACTTGAAGAGATTAAATCCGGCAATATTGAGCATAAAGAAGCGGGTTCTCTCTGGCAGCAGGGTGACTCCTCTATATTCGCAGACCGTAAAGCAAATAGTATTGGCGATATAGTTACTGTCCTTATCTCTGAAAAGGCCAGCGCCTCAAAAAAGGCAACTACCCAGACAGACAGAACAACAAATATATCAGCTTCCATCCCAAACTTTTTTGGTCTTGAGAATGATGATATCTGGAATGGGCATAATCCTATCGATCTAAACAATCTTGTGCAAGCTGATTTCACTAACGGTTTTGATGGTAACGGCACAACTACCCGCAAAGAAGACCTTACCGCCTCTCTTTCCGCTCAGGTAATCAAACGATACCCGAATGGTCAGCTGAAAATCAGAGGAGGTAAAGAGGTAATGGTTAATAATGAAGTCCAGGTTATCTATCTTACCGGTATTATCAGACCTGTAGATATTACTGCGGCTAATACAGTGTACTCCGACAAGATTCTTAACGCCCGTATCAGCTACACCGGTAAAGGTGCTCTCAGCGACAAGCAGCAGCCGGGATGGATGATGCGTACCCTTGATAATATCTGGCCATTTTAACAGTTTGCTGGCTGCCGGAAACCATCAGGAATACAAATTCACAGTGACCACTATGGTAAAAACTATGAAATTACTGTTCTCAATTCTTTTCACTCTAACCCTTGTCTGCGGTTTTCCGGTAAAAAAATCTGCGGCTGTGCGGATCAAGGATATTGCCCAGATCCATGGGGTACGAACAAATCAGCTCATCGGCTACGGCCTGGTTACCGGTCTCAGCGGGACAGGCGATGATATGAGGAGGACAAAGTTTACCCTGCAGGCTATCTACAATATGATGACCAGACACGGAATTACTCTTAATCCCGAGAGGATGAGGGAAATCAGGATTAAAAACGTTGCTGCTGTTATGGTCACGGCAACTCTGCCGCCATTTGCCCGATCCGGATCAACTATTGATATCCAGGTTTCATCCATGGGAGATGCCAAAAGTCTTGCCGGAGGCACTCTTTTAATGACGCCGCTGCTTGGTGCTGATAATCAAGTCTATGCGGTGGCCCAGGGTCCTCTTGCCATTGGAGCTTTTTCCTTTGGCGGTAGAACAGCACAGGTGCAGAAGAATCATCCCACTGTCGGCCGTGTTGCAGGTGGGGCAATTGTTGAAAATTCTGTCCCGGTTAAGGTTGGTGAGGACGGTACCCTTGAATACCAACTGCGGGATGCTGATTTCACCACTTCTGCCAATATGGCTGCGGCAATCAATCGCAAATTTGGCCCTGCAACCGCCTTCCCCAGCAGTTCCGGCAGTGTGCAAATTCAGATACCTGACAAGTTTCGCAGCGACATAGTTAACTTTATTGCAACCACTGAAAGCCTTGATGTCGACGCTGATTCCACGGCTAAAGTTGTTGTTAATGAGAGGACAGGAACAATTGTGATGGGCAAGGATGTCAGATTATCAACAGTAGCTGTATCCCATGGAAATCTGAGTCTTATAGTAAGAG
>JAFDME010000259.1 GCA_019306075.1 Deltaproteobacteria bacterium
TATCAGGCTGTGCTTGACAGTGCGGCTGAAGGAGACGATTACCGGGTTGAGCACAAATATAGGGATGCTGCTGCCGCCTACGGCGATGCAATCGGAGAACTTGAAAAGCTGCTTGACTCCCGGGAAACGATTTTTCAGACTACCATGGAGCAGGCATATCAGGCACTTGAAGAAGAAAACAGCCGGCAGGCACTGCAACAATTTACACTGGCTCTGGCTATAGACCCGGCCAGCAGTGATGCAAAAAAAGGGGCCGCAAGGGCAGCCTCTCTTGACAGGGTAGCGGCCATGTTCAAAGAGGCGGAAGGTCTGCGGAAGTCGGGGGATCTTCATGGCGCGGAGACCAGGTTGGTTGAACTCCTTGTCATTGACGGGGATTACCAGCCGGGCAGTGATCTTTTGCATGGCGTACGCAAGGATATTGTTGAAGAGAAATTTCAGGAGGCAATGAGTAATTTTTACCTGGCTGTTGAAGCGGGTAGGCTGGGAGAGGCCGGGGTCGCATTAAAAATGCTGAGATCCCTTGGGCAGGTAGATGAAGAGCAGGTAAGAATGGCTACCGGGATTCTTGCTGAAAAAGAAGTGACAGCCAGGGTTGCTTCACTTCGGAAAAAGGCCGAAACTCTCAGTAAAAAGGAAAAATGGCAGGATGCTCTTTCTGTTTATAAAAAAATCCTCTCCATTGCCCCGCAGGCACTGGCCGGAGTCACGGGTCAGATGCAGGCATCGAACCGTTTGGAGCTTGACACCAGATTGAATGATATCATAAACCGCCCGCGTCGCCTTCAGGATGAATCCCGGCTGGCTGCTGCCGTTGAACTCCTCAACTACGCCCGGCGGGTGGAAGTAAAAGGACCGGTTCTCCGTTCCCAGATAGATACACTCAATAAACTGATAACCGTTGCCTCGACTCCTGTTTCCGTCATCTTGAAATCAGATAATTCGACGGATGTTGTCATCTACCGGGTCGGTCGGATGGGCCGGTTTCTATCGAGAGAGATCTCCCTGAGGCCCGGCGCTTATACGGTTGTCGGTACCCGGGTAGGGTTTCGTGATGTGCGGTGGATAATCGAAGTTACAGCGGACGACGGGAACAGGAGTTTTTCCGTCAGGTGTGAGGAGCCGATTTGAAGAGGTCTATCATCGTTCGACAGGCAGCCGCCGGTGAAGTCCATTTCACCGATGAGGATTTGCCCCTTGCTGTCGGGTCCGGCGCAGATGCACAGATCAGACTCTCCAGCGCTGATGATGAAGCTGCTCATATAGGTGTTTCAGGGGGGCATCTTTTTATACAGCCTGTTGCAGGATGTGATCTGCCGCTGTTTCATAATAACCGTTATTTCACAAGTTCTGTATGGCTCAAATCCGGTGATGAAATACGCAGCAGCCGGCACAGTGTTAAATATGAGATGAAAGGTGATTATCTCATTTTCACTGTTACTGCGATAGAGTCCGGGGCAGCTGCAGGAGTTTTAACTCCTCCACAGGAGTTGCCTGAGAAGAAGGTTCGAAATGATGACATAAGCAGTGAGTTGCCTGTAGAGGTCGAAACAGGACGAGGGTCTTCCGGCACGGGTTTTGTTACAGCTCTGATCGGCGGTATTTTTCTGCTGACCCTGCTCGCTGTACTTTTTGTTGTTCTGGCCCAACCCCTGGTCGTAGAGGTTACTCCGCAACCTGATACTGTCTCAATCTCCGGTTTTCCTCCCTGTGTTAAAATTGCTTCCAGGCGTCTCTGCCTGCAGGGTACATACGGAGTGACCGTTCAGAAAGATGGGTATCAGTCGTTTGCCGGAACTGTCACTGTTGCTGAGTCCACTGATAATTTTTTCCCTGTTGTTTTGGAAAAGCTGCCCGGCATTCTCAGCTTATCCGTGATTCCGAACGGCACAGTTTCAGTTTATTCAGATGATCAGCTTATCGGCAAAACTCCGCCTGGGAAGATTGAAATTGCACCGGGACATCATATTCTCAAAATAACCAGGAAGAGATATCAACCGTTTCTTACTGAGATTGATATTATCGGGGAGGGAGTGGCTCAGGAAATTGATGTTTCGCTGCAGCCTGACTGGGCTGCCATCACTTTCAATTCTGTTCCGCAAGGGGCTGCTCTTCTGCTTGACGGTAAAAAGTATGGACAGACACCTCTTTCCCTGGATTTGTTAAGTGGTGATCATCAGGTTGCCATGATCAAAGAGCTGTTCTCCGAGACTTCCTTTGACATAACGGTGAAGGCGGGGCAGCCGGAAACATATGGAGTTACCCTGCACTTACTGCCCGGCTATCTGGCTGTTACCAGTACTCATGAAAAAAGTGCGGTGAGTGTAGATCAGAAATACCGGGGGATCACTCCTGTTACTGTCACTCTATCTTCCGGGGATGAGCATAAAATTGTGCTCTCTGCACCCGGATATGGTTCAGGATCAAAAACTTTTGTCTTAAAACCGGGAGAGGAGCGAAAGCTTCATATGTCTCTGGAGCAGGAGCGCGGCACTGTCTATCTGACAGCCAATCCTCCCGGAGCACAGCTCACTATTGACGGTAAGAGTTATGCTGCTGTCGGGAAATTACGGCTTTCCACTCAACCCCACAGGGTCGAGGTTTCAGCGCCGGGTTATATCTCGGAGACCCGGTCAATACTGCCGAGGATCGGCTTCAGTCAGCAGATATTTATTGATTTAAGAGCTGAAGGCAGCAGTGGAGCGGGTGCTGAGAGGGGCAGCAGTCTCCCGGAGAAAATCATTAAAACACCGGGGGGACAGGACTTACTTTACGTTCAACCGGCGTCTTTTACCATGGGTGCATCCCGCAGGGAGGCGGGTCGGCGGGCGAATGAAGGTAAACGAACCGTAACTATGAAAAGAGACTACTATCTCGCTGAGAAACCTGTTACAAATCGACAATACAGGGAGTTTGACAGTAAGCATACAAGTGGTACAGTTGCCGGGCAGACCCTGGACGGTGATCAACAGCCGGTTGTTAACATCAGCTGGGAAGAGGCCGTTAAATACCTGAACTGGCTGAGCTTGAAAGATAATCTGCTGCCGTTTTATATCAAAAAAGGGAACAGTTTTGTACCGGCTGAGCCCCTGAACAATGGTTACCGGCTTCCAAGCGAGGCTGAGTGGTCTTTCAGCGCCCGCATGCTTGGTGCTGAAAAAATCAGACGATATCCGTGGGATGGAGGTTTTCCACCCAGGACAGTGTCAGGTAACTATGGTGATGAATCTGCACGTTCATTTCTGCCGGTTATAATTAACGGCTACCGTGACAGTTTTGCCGTCTCCTCTCCAGTGGGTTCTTTTCCTGCAAACCCGGGAGGATTCTTTGATATGGGCGGGAATGTCGGCGAGTGGTGTCATGACTACTATTCAGCATATGCAGGCAGTTCCTTTCGCAGCAGTCCCGATCCTCTGGGACCCTCTGCAGGAACACACAGGGTCATCAGGGGGTCGAGCTGGAGAGATGCATCGATCACTGAACTGCGATTGAGTTACAGGACCTACCGGCGGACGGCAAGGGATAATGTTGGTTTCAGAGTTGCGAGATATCGATGATCAGAAAAATCGCCATGATCTTAATTATTACAGTATTGATTTTCAGCCAGGGTTTTTCTGCTGAGAAGCGAAGTGGTGTGGAAAAAAAGGAACCGGCATCCGGGAAGCAGCAGAAAGGAACTCTTAACTGGCCGGCACCGTTCCAGCCAAGTGAAGAGGTCGGTGCGGATTCAGAGGTATCATTTCCAACTGATATATGATGGTGTTTTTGTATCCAGTGAGACCGAATGGCTTTGCAACTCATCAGGTGAGAAACCAGCTGAACCGAATTCCAGCCTGGTTGTGAAAAATATTTATCAATATAATCACGGATTAATAATGAACAGATTTCACTTTCCCGTCGAGCTTATCTTTCAAATTTTCACCTTGCTTATAGCCTTTATAATTATCCATGCCGCCTATGTCTCCATAATTCGACCGCAGGCAGCTGAGTTTCTGGCCAGCGAACAACAGTTGCTTAAAGAAAACCCGAACCATGTCCAATCACAAAATTTTTACGTTGTTATCAAAGATTACGAACAGGAAGCCTGTTTTGTCCTGATGATCTGGGCTCTGGCGATCCTCTGCTTTAAGGGAAATCTTGCATTGCGGCAGAAACAGCAGCTTGGTGGAGATCTGCTCGAACTTCCGGCAACATTGCCTATCGGCCTGGAAGATACAAGAACTCTGCTTGAACGTCTTGGCACAATAGCATCTCCTGCCCGGAAGTATCTGCTGACCCGCGCTCTCAAAACCGGTGTTCAGCGTTTTGGGGTGACCGGTAATATACAGGACAGCGCTACTGCCGTGCGAAACGTCTGTGAGTCGGAAATGGAAAGGCAGGAGTCGGAATTATCTATCATCAGATATATCGCCTGGGCTATACCTTCTGTGGGTTTTATAGGCACAGTCCGGGGAATAGGTGCCCAATCGTGCTGTGGAAGGGGATATTACCGGAGTAACTCAGAATCTCGGCGTTGCTTTCAACTCCACTTTTATTGCTCTGATTATCTCCATCGTTCTGATGTTCTTTATTCACCAGCTACAGCTCTTCCAGGAGCGCCTGGTTCTTGATACCGAGTCTTACTGCAATGATAATCTCATCGCCCGTTTAAGAATTAAACCACTTCCCTGATATGATCCATGGCATCCTCCCGGCGGTCCATATCAAGCTTTAGTCTCTCTTTCCTCGATATCATGTTCTGTGGTTTTGGTGCTGTTGTATTGCTGGTTTTGATCATCAATACCAATATCATCACTTCCCGGGAAGAACAGGTTGCTGATCTTCGTTCAGAGTTTAAGCAGCAGCAGATGGTTAACAGATTGGCCCGTGAAAAAAATGAGCTTTTGCGTCAAGAGCTGGCGGCGGTTGGAGCACGAATTGCCTCCCGGCAGAAGAAAAGTGCAGAGTTAACGGGAAATATACAGCGTGCGATCACATCTACTGTCCCTGCATCAAAGAAAATGAGTGACCAGGAACAGATCAGGGTACTGCAGGAAGAGTTAAAGGCTCTGGAAAAAAGTGTGGAAAGTCTTACCGTGGAAAAGGTGACCGAACGTCAGACCGGTCGTCAAATTCGTCCATTTGAGGGGGAGGGGAATCGGCAGTATTTTACCGGCTTGAAACTTGGAGGAGACCGTGTCCTGATCCTTGTGGATTCGTCTGCCTCAATGCTTGACTATAAAATTGTCGATATAGTACGGCGCAAAGTCTTGGACGAATCGGCAAGGCGTTCGGCGCCCAAATGGAAAAAAACGGTTGCAGCAGTTGAGTGGCTTGTTGCCAATCTTCCAGCTCGAAGTTCAATCCAGTTATACAGTTTTAACAGTGATGCCACTGCAGTAACCGATGCAGAATTGCCTTCCTGGGTTCCGGTTACCGACAGCAGCCGGATCGATCCAATTTTGACAAAACTTAAACGGACTGCACCGATTAACGGAACGAATCTGTATAATGTTTTTCTCAAGGCACGGACCAT
>JAFDME010000260.1 GCA_019306075.1 Deltaproteobacteria bacterium
CTTGGCTATTTTCCAGTGGGGTTGGCTCTTGGTGTTCTGGCAAGTCAGTCGGGGATACCCTGGTGGGCAGTTGCCATGATGTCCATCCTGGTTTTTGCCGGCAGTGCTCAATTTATCTGTGTTGCCATGCTGGCTTCCGGAGCAACAGCATGGTCAATAGTGCTCACCACATTTTTTGTCAACCTGCGGCATGCGCTGATGAGTTCGGCACTGGCCGTGCCCATGAAAAAGATAAACCGCGGGTTTCTTACTCTCTTCGCCTATGGTATCACCGACGAGAGTTTCGCTCTCAATATGGCGCGGTTTCGCAGCGGAGACTGGGACCGGTGGCGGGCCCTTGTTGTGAATCAGGTATCGAATGGAGTATGGATTATTTCTACAGTAGCTGGAACTCTGGTCGGACAGTTTATACCGCAGGGAGCCTTTGGCATTGGTTACGCACTGCCTGCCATGTTTATCTGTCTCCTGGTTTTTCAGTTACACGGCAGGATTTATATTCTGACCGGTCTCCTGGCTTTTTGTCTCTCAATCGGCTGGTACCTGCTAGTACCCGGCGATTCCTACATTATCGGCGCCTCAGTAAGTGCAGCTACCCTGGGATTTTTCCTGAAACGATATAAGAGGAGAAAGAAATGAGTTTCTCAGGATACCTGCTGCTCTTTTTCTGCATGGGCGTGGTTACTTTCGTGCCGCGCTGGCTGCCTCTCATATACCTGTCACATAAACGTCTGCCCCAATGGCTGACCGACTGGCTGAGCCTGATTCCTGTGGCAATTTTAAGCTCACTGCTGGCCCCGATATTACTTGCCGATGCAGCTGACCGCGATTTGAACATTTTCAAGCCCGAGCTGCTGATTGCCCTTCCAACGCTCCTTTTTGCTTTGAAAACTAAAAGTCTTGGAGGGACTGTACTGATAGGTATGATATTATACTGGCTGTCTGGAATGGTGTTTTGAGATGTTTGTCCCGAATAAATGAAAGTTGTCTATTAAATTAGTTCTTCCAAAAACCAGGCATACTGTTCCCTCACTTAACCGTGAAGGCCGAGGTAAGAACCGGCTCCAATCATAATTCCACCGGATGTCCTGTTGAGGCTTCGTACTGCTTTCATAGATGTAAAGAATCGCCTTGCTGAAGAGGCACATATTACAATTGTCATGAGCCCTGACATGATCCCCAGGAGAGTTATTCCAGAGGCCAAAGCTATAGCAGAGGTTGTGAGGCTGTTAAGATCCATGATCGTAGGCAGAAATGCGATGTAAAAAAAGATCACTTTAGGGTTGGAAGCTGAGATTAAAAAACCCTGCAACAGACCTTTGGCTGTTGTAGCAGTGATATCACTCATACCATTTTGAAGAGATGCTTCAGGAGAAACGTTCCACATTTTCCAGCCTAAATATAGAAGGTAGGAGGCGCCAGCAAAACGAATTATCATGAATAGACCAGCCCATTGTTCTGCGATGACGGCAAGACCAAAGCATGCAAGAATCAGATAGATCACATCACTTACAGCCATACCTAATGCCATGCTAATACAAGGCTTGACCCCCGAAGCCAGAGATCTGGCCAAAAGAGCAAAAACTCCTGGTCCGGGGGTAATGGCAAAAAGAAAAATAATAAATAAAAATGATATTGCACTCTCTGGCGACATGGAAAATATCCCTTATGAAAATATATTTTTTAATTTATACAGAACCTTTGCTTATTGCAAGTAATCTTTATGCAGCTCCGCATAACAGAGAGTTTTTCTTTTGTTTCTTAGAATATGGAAAAAAATTAACCGACAGTTTTTCCATAGTGCTTGAGCTTGTCATCGGGCTTACAAATACCCAATGTTGTAGATGCCATTCATATAAAAAATAAGTCATCATACGGTTGTTAGCCAACATATGCAGTGTAATCTGTATAGCCTTCCGCTCCTTCAGTGTACCATAGGGACATATCCTCACATGGTTCTAATTCCCAGTCATTCTGCCAACGTTCCACGAGATCGGGGTTAGAGATAAAAGGACGGCCAATAGCAGCAATATCAGCTTCACCGTTTTCAATGCGCTGTTCTGCGATCTCTTTGGTGTATCCACAGTTACCTATAATAACGCCGGTATAATGTTCCCGGAACTCAGCCAGGGTCATTGGCTCTCCTTTCTCATGAAAACCAAAAGCCAGACCATCCATTATGTGAACATAGCCAAGATCAAGTTTATTCAGCTCCTTAATGGTGTAAAGATAGGTTTCCCTGAAATCCTCACTTCCCATGTCATTGAAGACACCATTTGGTGAAAGTCGGACACCAACTCTTCCCGAAGGCCAAACCTCCATTACGGCTGCCAGCACTTCACGTAAAAAACGATATTTATTTTCTGGAGTTCCACCATAATCGTCATCACGACGGTTGGTTTTTGAATCGAGGAACTGGTTCAGAAGATACCCATTGGCACTGTGTATTTCCACACCTGAAAAACCTGCATTCCTGGCATTAAGGGCTGCTGCACGATAGTCATTAACAGTGCTGGCTATTTCATCTACAGTCATTGGTTTTGGTACTTCATAGTCTTTTTTACCTAGTGGGGTATGAATCTGGTCTCCATTGAGTTTAACCGCTGATGCAGAAACGGGCAGCTCGCCATTATGAAAATCACTATGGGATGCCCTGCCACAATGCCACATCTGCAGGAAAATTTGGGATCCAGCCTGTCTAACCGGCTCTGTGACTTTTCGCCAGCCTTCGGTCATTTCATCTGTATAAATTCCAGGAGAGCCCATCCAGCCAATCCCTTTGGACGACACAACAGTTGCCTCTGTGATAAGAAGACCTGCGGATGCCCGCTGGGAGTAGTGTTCTGCCATCAGTTCATTTGCTATTCTGCTCTTACCCGCTCGACCCCGGGTCATAGGAGCCATTGCAATTCTATTCTTCAGTTGTAAATCACCAAGAGTAACTGGTTTAAATAATCGTTTGGTCATTGTTTGCTCCTTTTCAGTATGTCCCGAGAAATAATGAAGGGAAAATAGTAGGTAAAGCCTGTATCTACTATTGTACAGCGATGCATAAAATCAAGAGGCGTGTACAATAAAATCCAGAACCTACGTTTTTAATGCTTAATGTCCCAGGCAGAAACGGGGAGAAACAGCTCTTACCATTTTCTTCTCATATTGCCTTTATTCTGGAGATTATCATGAAAAAAAATATTGGTTCAATGGAGCGTGTTCTTCGAATTGTTATCGGTGCAGGTATTTTCTCCCTGGCATTCTGGGGTCCGCAAAGTTCCTGGGCGTTTTTAGGTGCGGTACCTCTTGCCACCGGAATTATTGGCTGGTGCCCGCCTTACGCACTGCTTGGAATTTCCACTCGGTCCAAATGTGAGGGTACGGACGGTTCTAAAGACTGTTGCGCAATAAATAATAAGTAATTATTCAGTCGGGATTGCACATAGGGTTGGAAGTATCAGATGTTTGTCTGGCGGGATGCCATAAACCCATCCCTGGGGTCAATATTGAAAGCTGATTGACAATGTACCGCT
Source organism: Deltaproteobacteria bacterium (assembly GCA_019306075.1). GTDB lineage: Bacteria > Desulfobacterota > Desulfobulbia > Desulfobulbales > Desulfocapsaceae > Desulfomarina. The sequence continues at coordinate 3,522 of JAFDME010000260.1, forward strand.
AAAATTATAGCATGCCCACTATGGTATATACTGGACGGACAGAAAAAATGATGAAGGATGTTCTCGTTGTTGACAGCAATCAAGTCATACTTCGAACCCTTGCCGGCCTGCTCAAAAGCCAGGGTGGATTTCTCAATGTATTTGCAGCCACAAATACCAGAAAAGCCATCGAATTACTGAAGAAAATATCAATTGATTTAGTCATCACTGCTATCCGTCTGCCAAAAGTTGATGGTTTCAGGCTTGTTTCCAAACTCACCAAAGACTACCCATCCATAAAGGTCATTATCATGACCAGGAATGCCCATCCGTTGCTGCGTGCCAGTATCAAACGCTTTCCCTCAGCTGTGCATCTTGACCAGTCCCATGATATCAGCATGCTCACAAAAAGGGTATTCACCGAACTGCAGATAGATTATGGAGGAGGTGTCCGGGGCATCAACCTCTCTTCCTTCCTTCAGATGATGGAACTGGAAAGCTGCACCTGCAGCCTGAATGTGACCTCCAGGGATATGGTCGGTTCTCTCTGGTTGAAAAACGGCGAGTTGATCGCTGCGACGTCACAGGCAGCAGAGGGTGAAGAGGCAGCACTCGACATTTTAGCCTGGAGGAATGTCTTCATCGATATCGACTATACTCCTCATGAGGTGGAGCGACAGATCTCTGTACCGCTCATGATACTCATGGTGGAGAGCAGTCAGCATTATGACGAGATAAAGAGTAATAGCAAAAACAACAGGGCTCATGAGCGGCACGATCTGCTCGTTGCCCTCGATTATGACATCAGGAATATGACCCGGCAGTGTTTCCTGCGCGATATCAGTCTTGGTGGCGCCTATATAGAGACCGAGCAGGAGATGGAAATGGGGCAGACTATCACATTGGTTCTCACCTCCCCAAAATTAAAGAGCAGCTGCTCCATCGAA
>JAFDME010000026.1 GCA_019306075.1 Deltaproteobacteria bacterium
CGTGTTATTGCCATGGTTATTCTGAGTGATGGTGAGGCCAAGCCTGATTTTGCTGATCCTGAAGCGTTCAAGGCCGGCAGCAGGCGTATTGTACAGCTATTGAAGGAAAACCCTGTATCGTCGCTTTTTACCAAATATGGTACCGCTGCGATGGTTGATATCTGTCAGTCACTCAAGGTGCTGCCTACCAGAAATTTTACGCATGGCACCATGGATGGGGCCGAAAAAATTAATGCCCAAACCATGTACGATACCATTAAAGAGCGAGGAGGGGAGGGCAGGACTCAACATGCATGCATGAACCCCTGCGCGATTCAGTGCTCCAATGTCTATCCTGATAAAGATGGAAAGTTGCTCTGTTCTCCCGTTGAATATGAGACCATGGCTCTGATGGGTTCAAATCTTTGTTTGAAAAATCTGGACATTATTGCCGAGATGAACAGGATTGCAAATGACGCTGGAGTTGATACTCTCGATGTTGGCGCGGCAATCGGGGTTGCCATGGAAGCAGGAATCGCCGAGTTTGGAGATGAAGAGGCCGTAATCAGTCTGATGGAAGAAGTGAGGAATATAACACCTCTGGGCCGGATTCTTGCGTCGGGCTGTAAAGTGGCTGCAAAGGTATTTGGTGTTCGTCATGCTCCCCATGTTCTGGGGCAGGCACTCCCTGCCTATGAACCTCGGGGCAGTAAGGGGATGGCCATGACCTACCTGTCCAACCCTATGGGCGCAGATCATACTTTCGGTTTTACCCTGCGTGATGAAGATGATCTTGTTTCCAAAAAGGGTAAAGTTGAACTGTCCAAAAAATTTCAGGTAATTGGTTCCCGTATGGATGCTATGGGGATGTGTAATTTTGTCCGTTACTCGGTACGTAACGATATGACTCCGCTCCTTGACTTGATCAGGGCATGGTATGCTGTCGAAATAACACCGGTTGAGTTTGATGATGTAGTCAAGGAGACTCTTCGTATTGAGCACCAGTTCAATAGCGATGCCGGTATTACGGCTCAGGACTATCGCTTTACTGAGACATTTTACGAGGATGAGCAGCCGGAATCAGGCGGAAAAATTGATATCACTGATGAAGAAAGTGCTCAGGCACGGCAGTGGTAATTTTTAACTTCAAGCTTGTCGAGAAGGGGACAGTGCAATTTCCGCTGGCCGGCCCTGAAAGTCTCGCTGCAGCACTGGAGCAATGTGCCGCCGGGGAGGGGATTACCCTCGGTGGTTATATAGCAGTCCGTCAGGGTAGGGTTGTGACTGCGGACGAGTTGGTTGATGACGGCGATGAGATTGAGATATTTCCTGCAATCTCAGGAGGATAAGCTGGAGTGCCGCTTAATGCTTCACTTCTGACAGTTTTTCTCACTATTCTTTTTGGCGCAAATGCTGTTGCTGTCAAGGTTGGCTTTGCAGGGATCGGTGTATTGAGCTCAGCCGGATTGCGATTTGGTCTGGCTGCTCTTGCAATATGCATCTGGACCATATATACCGGCAGATCCCTTCGCATCACTGCCAGACAGGGTTCACGCCTTCTTGTTATATCAATACTCTTTACCGTCCAGGTTTTTCTTTTCTATAGTGGTTTAAACAGGACAACCGCTTCCCATGGCACTCTGATTGCCAATCTGCTGCCCTTTATCGTACTTATTCTTGCGCACTACTTTATCCCCGGGGAACCTATCACCAAAAGGAAGGTAGCAGGTATACTGCTTGGCTTCAGCGGGGTTGTCCTGCTCATTTTTGACACACACGGGATCTCAAATGATATCAGGACGGGTGATTTTATTATTTTCTGTGCCGTATTTATATGGGGTATTAATGCCATATATATCAAAAAAATAATTGCCACTACCCACCCTGTTCTGGTAACTCTGTACCCGATGATCCTGGCTGCGCCATGTCTGCTGCTGGCCGGTTTTTTTCTCGATGACGGGATGATCAGGTATATTGATATTCCTGTTGGTTTTTCACTTTTTTACCAGGCATTTGTTACCGCTTCATTTGGTTATATTGCCTGGAATACCCTGGTGCGTGATTACGGCACATCAATTGTCCACTCATTTGTCTTTATTATGCCGGTATCAGGTGTTTTTTTTGGTGTCCTTCTTCTTGATGAACCTGTGACGGTTTCGCTGGTTGGTTCGATTTCACTTATCGCCCTGGGAATTGTGGTTATTAATCATCGCACCGGGCTGCGCTAGAGTCGTTGGGGTAATTGTGATAAATGATGAAATTATATGCCTATGCAAAGAGACCTGCGAACCATTTATTTAGCTGAACTAAAAAAATTTCCGACTTGTCTTGCTGGACTGATTAAAGGAGTAATTCGTATGCAATGTGTTAGCCTGTTGTTCAAAGTAATGATTGTCATATTTCTGCTTGTCTCCAGTGCTTATGCTGCTGACAAACAATTTGACAGTGAACAGATGCTTTCTGATCTGGAGTCAAAACTTAAATTCACCAGTGAACAGCTCTCCAGCCTTAAACCTGCCATAGATGAAAAAAGTGCAGGGCTGAAAAAAAGTATGCACGAGTCAATTGATAAAGGATTTATCCACCTTGATGAGTTGGCCGGAAAACTGGATACAGTAACCAGAGATGCAGAAAAAAAAGCCGAAGAATTTCTGAGCAGTGAAGATATGAAGAAATTTAAGGAGTACCTGAACAAGATCGATGAGAAGGCGATAAAGGAGATGAAGGATAAAGCTGTGGCGGAATTTTCCGCGGTTCTCGATCTGACAAAGGAGCAGGTGAAAAAGCTTAAACCTGTGCTGGAAGAGAGTCTCACTGAGTTAGCCGATATCTTTGCCGGGCTGGCTGCGGAAGGGAATCAGAGCTGGGAAGGGCTAAAGCAAAAGTATGAGAAATTCAGTGAAGAGTTGAAAGGGAAATTGCAGGATACCCTGGATGACAGGCAAATGGAAGAGCTGAAAAAATACAATGAGGAACAAAAGGAGAAGATCCAGGAGGCGTTATACTCTGTTTAAGGTTTTGATTTTTTTGTTTCCTGATTACCACACTATCACAGTAGGATACTGATAAACGTCCACGCTCGTGCTCCGTTGTGGGATTGTGTGCCAGTACCCTGCTGCAACCTGCAAGAGCAGCACCTAAAGGAAAAAGGAGAATCATCCATGTTTCCAGTTATCATCGCCATTGCTCATATGCTCGGCATTTTCTCATCCGTCAATGCCCTGATGGCTACCCGCACTTCACAGGGGGCTATTGCATGGATTGTTGCTCTCAACAGTTTTCCACTGATTACGGTCCCTGCATACTGGATTTTTGGGCGCAATAAATTTAAGGGATATGTGAAGGCCCGCAATACTCTTGATGAACAGCATGATCAACACATTACCAGTGTCCGCAGAAAAGTGGAGCCTTTCAGGTTCAAAGCTGGGAATAAGCAGCATGGCATGGTGGGGGAGACACTGGCTCAGCTCCCCATTCTTAATTCCAATTCTGTTGATTTGCTTATCGATGGCGAGAAAACTTTTGATTCAATTATAAAAGGGATCGGTGAGGCAGAAGTATATATCCTGGTGCAGTTCTATATTATCCATGATGATGGTCTGGGGCGCCGGCTGAAACAGGCATTGCTGGAGAAGGCCAGAGAAGATGTGAGGGTTTTCCTGCTCTATGACGAGATCGGCAGCCACTCCCTGCCCAGGGGCTATATTGATGAGATGAGGAGAGCTGGAATTGCTGTTCATTCATTCCAGTCTACCCGCGGCAGCAGTAATCGTTTTCAACTCAATTTCCGCAATCATCGCAAGATAGTGGTGGTGGACGGGAAGACAGGTTGGGTCGGGGGGCATAATGTGGGTGACGAGTATCTAGGTCTTAGTCCAAAATTTGGCAGCTGGCGCGATACACATGTAAAGATCACCGGCCCCGCAGTACTTGAACTACAGATCTCTTTTCTTGAAGACTATCACTGGGCAACGGATACTCTTCCCGATGTTGCCTGGGAACCGGTTGCAGTCCCAGGCGGAGATGCCGCGGTGCTGATTTTGCCCAGCGGACCGGCAGACGATCTGGAAACCGCAAGCCTGATGTACCAGCAGGCGATTCATAGTGCAGAGCGGCGAATCTGGATCGCCAGCCCATATTTTGTACCGGATGAATCGGTGCTGTCCGCCCTTCACCTGGCAGCCTTGCGTGGTGTTGAGGTTCGAATCCTGATTCCTGATGTTGCAGACAAGAAACTTGTCTACTATTCAGCTTTTGCATTTGTCGGAGAACTGTTGCGGGAGGGTATAGAGATCTATCGTTATCTTCCTGGCTTTCTCCATGAAAAGGTTTTCCTGGTTGATGACCGGATGGCCGGCATAGGCACAGCCAACTTCGATAATCGCTCTTTTCGTCTTAATTTTGAAATCACCGCCCTGATAGTTGAGAAGGGGCTAACCAGAGCGGTGGAGCAGATGTTCCTGGACGATTTCGCCCGTTCAGAAAAGATGACTATTCAGGATGTGGAGAACAGGCCATGGTGGTTCAAGATGCTGGCCCGGGCTTCTTATCTGACTGCTCCGGTTCAGTGAGATGGAAAGGTTAAAGTGAAAATTCATCTTCGGGATGACACTATTTTCATGAACACTTTGTGAGCAGAGAACCGGAAAATTGTCAGTTATTAATAATTTTCAACCACCCTTGACAGGTAACATCTGTTTCCCTACTGTTTGACCATGGTTGGATCTTTTAGCACTTTTCCAAAGTGCTTTTTGATTTATTTTCATCTTATTAACATCTTATTTTTTTCAATTTAACTTATGGAGTTCACTATGAAAATATACAGATTGCTCGGGTTCACGGCAGTAATGGCGCTGGTCGTCCTGGCTGGTTGTGCAAAAACATATAAAGAGGGCGGGAAAGCAGCTGCGAGTATTCAGAAAGTTGAGCAGGAGGCAATGGTAGGCAAGGAGCGAGTCAATTCGACCGTTGCGGCATTGGACGATATGTTCAACAATCAACAGGGAGACCTCAAGCAGCAGTTCAAGACCTACTCAAAGTCGGTTGATAAACTGGAGTCGCAGGCAAAGCGTGTAAGGAAGCAGGTTGATAATATGGCATCCCAGAAGGTTGCTTATCTGCAGCAGTGGGAGGCGCAGATGGAGACTGTAGAAAGTGCCTCAATACGGCAGACAGCCGAGCAACGTCGTAAGAGCGTTGAAGGGATGTTTGTCAATGTACAGAGCGAAATGGCGGCGGCAGGCAAGGTTTTTGATCCCTTCATGAGTAAATTAAACGATATACGAACCGCAATGAATATGGATTTGAACCGCAATGGTTTGACAGCGCTGAGATCTGTTGCCGACCAGGCTAAAGCTGATGCCAAGGTGATAAACAGTCGGCTCGACGGCGCAATATCAGCACTGAGTAAGGCGAGTTCCGCCCTGACAACCAGCGGGGGATGATCGTCACCAATATAATATAGCGGCATTTTATAACAGGTAACTGATTTTTTTTCCTATTCGCATTCCGGCCAGCCATAGCCCCAGCGCCAGGGCAGGCCGGTGCAGGGCATGCCGCCGATGCGTACTGCCCGATACATCAGGTCGGCTATCCCGGTATAGATGGTTTCAACTTCTTTGTCCGGGATGCTATATTCGCGTCTCAGTTCCGAAGTTCTTTCTTTGCCGCTCTGCAGGATACAGTTTCTGAGATCATTGTCAGCTTCTCTGCGGGCTTGAAAACTTTCCTCCGCAGTAATCTCGCGGACTCCACCTGTATGATATTTCCGGTCATGGGTGATGCAGCATGATTCCCATGGTGGTCGTGTTCCATGTGCGGCATGAAACTCCTTGATCATGCCGGCCAGGTATTCCCAGCCTACGGATAGTCCGCCGCTGCAGCCATCTGTAGTGAACGCGGCAAGAATATTGCCGGGACGGTTTTTAATGGCTTCGAGCTGTTCATGTCTTTTTATTTCAAGCTGATGTTCCAGTGGTTCTGCTGTTGTTTCTCTTTTGCTGCCGGTGCCGTTGTCTGGTGGCCATGCGAAAAAAAGGGCAGTCAGCAGCAGGAGCAAGAGCAGAGACGTGGCAAAGAAGAGCAGCCATCGCCCGGCAGGAGGCAATTTTTTACCGAAAAAACTCATGGCGACTGATCGCGATATTTTTTTTGCGGCAGGGGTTTGCCAACCAGTATTGCTGTATGTATCAGCAGACGCTCTACCGAGCTCATCTCAGCTCTTTCAGCAAGGACGGTGCGGGCCAGTGCCGGTTCATCGGTAATAATTCCGTCCACACCCAGCGACATCATGCGGGACATAGAGACCTGATCATTTACCGTCCAGACAAAAATTTGCTTGCCGGCTGAATGGGCAGTGCTGATAAGGTGAGGGGTGGCCATAGCCATATTGACTGCCAGAAAATTTACGTCAATTCCGGATATATTGCCGATTGCTTTGGCAGAGAGCAGGCCGATAATCCAGTCAGGCCGTAACGCCCTGATTTTTTTTACACCATCGTATTTTAGTGACATGATGGCAACGTTGTTAACCATACCGGTTTGCTCAACGATATCTATAACCCGCTTCTCAAGCTGCTGATCATGTCCGTAATATTTGAGTTCGATCATGACCCGTGCCTTTCCCCGTGCCTCCTCCAGAACCTGTAACAGGGTCGGTACCCGCTCAGCTGAGAACCTGGGGGCGAACCAGCTGCCTATATCTATCTCCTGCAATTCCTTCAACGTTCCGTTCCATACCCTGGTGTCTACACCAGCAAGTTTCATAAAGTCACTGTCATGGATCACCACTACTTCACCATCGGCAGTTTCCTGGACATCGATTTCAACCCAGTCTGTGGCATCCTTTATTGCCTGGCGAATGGAGGCGAGACTGTTTTCCGGTGCTTTGCCTGCAGCACCGCGGTGGGCAATGACTGTCACATGGTCATCTGTCTTAATATCGTTCAGCAGCCAAAAGCCGACAATTACAGCAAGTCCCGCACAGCCGGCCAGCAGCAGTCCAAATCGGGGCCCGGTCATGCGTAATTGCAGGTTTTGTTGCTTCTCTGCAACAGCGTCTATATTAAGGGATGCCCCGCAGCGTTTATAAAGTATCACCAGAAGAGATGCGAAGGTTCCGGAGGTAAGTGTTGTGATGAAAAGATTTCCCGCTGACCACAATGCCAGCAGAGCTCCCAGTACAACCACAAGCAGGTTGAGTGAATTGAAGAACATCGGAGCCAGATATGAGCCAAGTAATGTAATACCACCCAAAATAATCGCCCCCAGAAGAAGCGTGGAGATTGCCCATAGTCCAAGTGTCAGCAGGAATATTCGCTTACTTCCCTGAGTGAGTTTACCGCTTTCGTGAAATGAGCGGGATGGAGACACATCTCCGAAAAGAATCAGTGGAAGTGTCAGGGACCAGGAGAGAAGTTTTGGAATAAGAACTGAGAGCATAACTGCCAGAATCAGCCCGATGAGGGTTGCTGCAACCAGGAATTGAGGTGGTTTTTCAGAGAGATAATAATTGATATCGTAGTCTGTAATCAGAAACCAGGCAACGGCGCTTCCGGCAACAAGAAAAGGCAATATAAGTATAAGGAGCCGGACAATAAGATGAATGGTGTAATAGAAAATTTTTGGTGCCCGTCTGGCAGTGAAATAGAAAGCCTGCATTATATCGATATGCAAACTCTTGATGCTGCAGCCGCAGACAACCATCATGGAAGCCTGCTCGAAGGCCATGATGGTGATCAGCAGTCCTCCAAACAATATCAGTATGGCAATTCCGGATGGTGTCAGCAGGAAATAGATAATATCCTGATCGGCAAGCATTTCCCTGCCTGACAATCGAAGCATGAGATTGCCGACAATACCGGTAAGCGGAGTAAAGAAGATTACACCAAGTGCTGTGTACACGAGATGTATCACAAATATCTTACCGATATTTTTTCGCAGGATTTTTAGCATTTCTTTACTGATGGTGGAGAGAGCGTTTGTCATCATTGTCCTCCCGGACATTTTATCCAGGAACTGTCTGTGACTGGACGGGTTTGGTCAGAGTCTTGTAAATTTGTTAAGAAACACTCCGCCAGATCATTCTACCTGAACCCCTGCATGGAAGGATAGCACATTTTTGGGTCAGGGTATCTTAACTGCGGCAATAACAGATATTTCCACCAGAAGCTCTGGTCGTGCCATCCGTGCTTCAACACATGCACGGGCGGGAGCATGACCTTCAGGGATCCAGTTGTCCCATACTTCGTTCATCTGGCTGAATAAGGTCATGTCTTTAATATAGATTGTGGCGGACAGGAGATGTTTTTTATCACTTCCCGCCTGTTGGAGTAAAGATGCCATCTTCTCAAGCATTGTACTTGTCTGTTCCCGGATGCCTTTATCGGCATCTTCTGCAACCTGACCGCAAAGATAGATGGTGTCATTGTGGATTACGATTTTGCTCATACGCTGCCTGGTTTCTATTCTATTAATGGTCATACTCTCTCCTTTTATCAAAGATACTTTACATGCTAGATTTTGGGTTTGTTAAAGCGATTTATCGAAAATGCAGCAAGAGATAATTCAGGATTTTTTCCAAGCACCAGAGATGAGACAAGCCGACCGATCATTGGAGACAGCTGGAACCCATGAGCGGAAAAACCGCATACATGGAAAAGGCCGGGAGTGGTCTGAGATTGATCAATAACAGGCAGACCATCACTCATAACGCCTTCAATTCCAGCCCAGCATCGTACAATTGAGACTTTTGCCATTATTGGAAAGTATTTCATAACGGTTTCAGCACTTTTTTTCACTTCGGAAATATTAATAGTTGTTTGTTCTTTTGTCTTATCTAAAAAAGCTTTATGGGCCCCTCCGATGACAACAGTACCATTTGCCATCTGTTTAAAAGAGAGTTTCCGGCCATGTACACCTATAACAGGATGTATAAATCGCTCCATGCGGGCCGTTACCATCATTGAAAGGGCAACAGGTTCAAGGGGCAGCCGGTCATCTAAAAGTGCAGCAATGTTTTTTCCCCATGCTCCTCCACAATTTATCACAACCTCTGAGGTAAAGTGACGACCATCCTCTACAACCACTGTAAAGCCACCCTTTCCATGAGAAATATCTACTACTTTGCATTGTGTAAATGGTTTTGTGCCGGCGGAACAGGCCGCATTAAAAAAAGCCCTTAATGTCTGGGCAGGCAGTGCATGTCCATCTGATCTGGCAACTATTCCACCTTTGCAACTCCCTGTATATGCAGGAACGAGTTGTTTAATTTCTGCACTGCTGACAAGTTCTTCATGGAAGAATCCCAGCGCTTCAACCTCTGCAACTCTTTTTTCAAACAGTGCCATACTCTCATCATCGGGAGCAATGCGCACCTGACCTACAGGCTGAAACCCGCAGTCATTGCCGACTATCTCCGGCAATTTCGGCCACATCTTCATTGCGGCAACGGAAACCGGAATTTCCTCAAGCGCCCTGTTCAGGCGACGCAGACCACCGGCATTAACAGCTGAAGCATGGCATGGATTGATCTCTTTTTCCAGCAGGAAAACTTTTTTCCCTGCTCTTGAGAGATTAAGGGCTATTGAAGCTCCCATCAATCCTGCACCAACAATTATGATATCCGCCCTCTTTTCATTAATCATGGAGTTTCATCCTTCAAGAGAGCAACCCTGGAAAGCTCTGCAAGAGAGATGTTTCGTACCGGGGGTCTGATATGTAACGGTCTGAGATCAGCGGGGTCGAGCTTCAGATTTTCAGCAATAATCTCTGTGAGGGCAATTCCACACATTCTTCCCTGGCAGTGGCCCATACCGCATCTGGTGATTGTCTTAATTTCGTTGGGCTCCCGACTCCCCCCACGGATTGCCTGGCGAATATCGCCTGCAGTTATCTCTTCACAACGGCAGACAAGAGTTTCATCATTTATGTTATAGAGATTCATGCGTGGTTTATAGAGAGCATCCACAAAGGGTCGGGGGGCAAGCTCGGATAATAATCTCTTTGCTGTCATTACCACATCACCAGTTTTTTGGGCAGGTAGGAGAACATTCAGTTTACCGGCAATATCAAGTGCAGCAAGAGAACCTTTGAATGCAGCAGGTATGCCGCCATGGACAAATGCACCATCGCCTGCCACATAGATGCCATTCATGCCCGTTCCACCAAATTCATTGGTCTCCGGATACCAGTAGCGCTGGACAGGATCCCACAGATGTTTAAGGCCAATTTGCTGGCTGAAATCACATCTGGGTATAATACCTTCATGTACAAGGAGCAGTTCTGCATCAATCTGCTGAGAGCTATTTTTTGTTTTAAACGTAACAGTTTCCAGACAGTCACTTCCATTCGCTTTATAGTCAGTGATACCTTTAAAGTAGTTGATGCCTGAACGTTTCAGGTTCAGCAGCATGCCTACCCCCTTTAAAAGATAATCTGTGCGCCGCAATGCCCCAGGAAGAAGAGGAAGGGCGGAGAAGATATTTCCACGGGGTGTTGTGTCCAGAACAGCGCTGATTTCGACCCCAAGGCTCACCATATGTCCAACAACGGAAAGAAGAAGGGGACCGCTGCCAGCCAGCACTACAGGTCCATCGGGAATTGAACCGGAACTTTTAAAATTGGCATCCACAGCTCCTGCTCCCATAACACCGGGAAGAGTCCAGCCGGAAAAAGGAACAGGTCTTTCCGTGGCACCTATTGCAATTATGATATTTTTCCCGCTGATTTCCGCTGATTGACCGGCAGCTGAAAAACAGATATTGCAGTTTGGATCAATTCTCCAGACAATGGCGTTGCCGATATACGCTGCACCACTCTTTCTGAATTTCTCAACCAGAGCCAGGCCGTTGCTATAGTCTGAGCCCAGGGTTTTAAGGGTATCCTCTTTTGCTCTTTCAATATTTCTGTAGAGCTGACCGCCTGGAGATGGCTGTTCGTCCAGAACAAGAACATCAAGCCCATAACCAGAAGCGGTTACAGCAGCGGAAAGTCCTGCGGGTCCTGCACCAATAATGATGACGTCTCTGACTCTATCCATTATTCCACATCTCCCGGCAGGCTGGTTTGTCGTCGTATCTTCATGCCTTCTTTAACTTCAATGATGCACGCCTGTTGATCAGGAATACCGTCTATCTCCATAAGACATTCATGGCAGACACCCATGAAACAGTATGGTGCCCGTTTTTTTCCGTTTACAGGAGACAGGCGTGTATGCTTCTGTCCGGCCGGGCCAATGACGGCAGCTGCAACAGTGATAGTAGCCGGTACGGTGAGAGGAGTTCCCTCAAACTCAATGGTTACCGTTTTATCAATTTGTTGACTGTACTGTTTAAACATTGAATCTCTCTAATTTGAACTTTCTGATAATATCGGGTCTTTTGCCACCCAGTATCCATGACGGTAAAAGAGACATATGAAGTGATGCAAGTGTGACACAGCTGTGAGTAGCAAGGACATAACAACCGGGATAGCCATTAATTTCATCATATATGGGCAGGTCGTCCTCTGTCATGATTCTCAGGCTCGCCCATGAACGGACGACTCTTATGTGACGGAGACCGGGAAATATCCGGACCGCTCTTTGGGCAAGTTGAACTGCAGCGGAGACTGTCGTTCCAGTCTCAAAACCTGTATTTTCCTGAGTATAACCGATTATGACGCTGCCGCAGCCTGTCTGGCGGAGACAGCTGAACGGGAGGGAAAGGAAGGGCTTGACTCTTTCAGTCACAAGGAGTTGTCCCTTCTGGACGATCAGTGGCAGTTTTTCCCCCATCATACCAATCAAGGGTATATTTCCAAATCCTGCGGCCAGTACAATTTTGGCAGCCACAATTTTTCCGGACGATGTCTCAAGATGATAGCTCCTGTTACGCCTCTTAATACCATTCACCAAACATCCACCCAGAAAGACACCGCCCAGTTTTATAAAAATCCTGCGCATTGCTTTTAGCAGCAGCAGGGGGTTTACATCACCATCAACGGAACTGAATGAGCCGCCTGATACTTCCTCCCCCAGTGCGGTTTTTCCCACAAGTTTCTGAACTTCTTGCTGATTAACCATGATCGAAGGATGTCTTTCACCATGAAGTTCTGCCTCATGGTGAAATTTTTTAATTGATTCGGTTCGTGCAGCAAGCTCCCGGTCACCAATACAGAGGATTAAACCGGCACCAAGACGGAGTTCAATATCAATGCCGCTCTCTTCTTCAAGCCAGAGGGCAAAGTCAGTAAAATCCAGGACAGCTTTTTCAGAGAATCTGCTGTAGTCCCGGTTGCCGGAACCTTTGGATTGAGACCACACCAGACCAAAATTGCCTTTTGATGCTGTCTGGAGTCTGCTGATTTTATCAACCATCAGGACTCTTGCACCGGATCTTACAAGTCCGAGTGCAACTGCCGAGCCCATGAGGCCGCCACCAATGACACATACATCAAATCTGTTGTGATCTTCCAAGCTACGCGTCCTCCATTAACCGTACAAATGGCATGCAACGCCTCTTCCCTTACCAAGTTCAATCCATTTGGGGTACTCTCTGGAACAGATATCTTTAGCTTTTGCGCAGCGGGGATGGAAATGACACCCCTGAGGGGGAGATATTGGAGAAGGAACTTCACCTTTTAGTTGGGCAAATGCCTGTTCGATACTTGGGTCAGGAATCGGAGATGCATTTCGCAGTGTCAGTGTATATGGATGCAGTGGCTCGTCGAAAATCTGGCTGACACTTCCAAGTTCCACAAATTTACCCAGATACATAATTGCGACCCGCTGGCAGAAATATCTGACCACGGCAAGATCGTGGGATATAAACAGATAGCTGAGGGAGAGTTTTTCTTTTAAATTCTGAAGGAGCTGTAGAATCTGCATCTGGATGGAGACATCCAGCGCTGATACAGCCTCATCTGCAACGATCAGTTCAGGGTTAAACAGAAGCGCCCTGGCAATGCCAACTCTCTGTCGCTGGCCTCCTGAGAATTCATGGGGATATTTATCAATAACACCTGCAGATAAACCTACATTCTCGAGAAGATCTATTACAATATCACGTATATTGTCATTCTCACAAAGCTTATGAACTCTCATTGGTTCTTCCAGGGTCTGACCAATGGTCCTTCTGGGATTGAGAGATGAATAGGGATCCTGGAAGATGATCTGCATCTTTTTCCGTATGGATCTCAGCTCCTGATTGTTCAAGCCGGTTATATCAGTATTCTGGAGGAAAACCTGACCTGAATCCGGTTCAATCAGACGAAGAACACATCTGCCTACGGTACTTTTGCCGCAGCCTGATTCACCGGCAAGACCGAAGGCTTCTTTCCTGTTAACATGAAAAGATACGTCATCAACAGCTTTAACCGTGTAGCTCACACTTTTTGGGAAACCCCGTTTTATATGAAAGTGTTTGGTAAGACGATTGACTGTCAGCAGTGGCTGTTTCGTTGAAGTTTTCATTGCAAAACCTTTATTCGCATAACAGACAGCGAACCTGATGATTCGAGCTGTTTTTTAGCGGCAAGAGTTGTGGAAATTCATCAGGTCGACATTGGTCTTTTTTTTCGCAGCGGGCGAAAAAACGGCATCCCTCTGGCATGTTATCTATGGATGGTACCATTCCCTGGATAGGAGTGATGTCCTTATTATCTTTGTCAAGGCGGGGTATGGACTTCAAAAGTGCCCTGGTATAAGGATGACGGGGATCTGCAAAGAGATCGGCTACCGGCGCTGTTTCTACAATGGTGCCGGCATACATGACAGCTACACGGTCTGCCACATGGGCAACAACCCCGAGGTCATGGGTGATGAAAACCATGGACATCTGCTGTTTTTCTTTCAGCTCATTCAGCAGATAGATCATCTGGGCCTGGATGGTTACATCCAGAGCAGTTGTGGGTTCATCTGCAAAGACCAGATCCGGTTCACATGCCAGCGACATGGCAATCATAATGCGCTGGCACATTCCACCTGACAAGTGATGGGGGTAATCATTGTACCGGTTTTTGGGGTCAGGAATTTTTACCATATCCATAAGTTCCAAAGCACGTTTTTTTGCTGCAGCCTTGCCGACATTCATATGATAGTAAACAGCCTCTGCTATCTGGCTGCCCACCGTCAAAACCGGGTTTAATGAAGTCATCGGCTCCTGGAAAATCATGGTCATGGCACTGCCTCTGATTTTCCTGAGCTTCTCTCTAGGCATGGTCAGAAGGTCTTCACCTTTGAAAAGCGCGCTGCCGCTATCAATTCTGCTGCCGTGTTCCGGCAGTAACCCCATAAGAGAAAAAGCCGTAACACTTTTACCGCATCCGGATTCCCCGACTACTGCCAGGGTTTCATTTTGCCTTAAAGCGAATGAAATATCAGTGGTAGCTCTATACCAGCCAGACTGCAATTTAAAGGCAGTACTTAAATTTTTAACTTCCAGTATATACTTCATGGAGGTACCCTTATTTCTCATTTCTTAATTTAGGGTCAAGGGCATCACGCAGTCCGTCGCCCAGCAGGTTGGCAGCAAATACGATCAAAAGGATAACAAGCCCTGGATAGAGAGATGCCCAGGGTGCGGACATAATATCCTTAAAACCTTCCCGAATCATGCCGCCAAGAGTTGCGGTGGGAGGATTTACTCCAAGACCAATGAAACTGAGGGCAGCTTCCGTTCTTACCGCGGTTGCCATCCACATGGATCCCATCACCATCAGTTCCCCAAAAATGTTAGGGAAAATATGTACTACCAGAATGCGCATATCGGAAAACCCCATTGCCTGGCAGGCCTCGACATACACCTTGCTTTTCGCCGCAATGGTAGGTGCCCGGGCAATGCGGGCAAACCTTGGGATCATGGTCAGGGCAAGAGCAATAATCAAATTTGCCTGACTGGGCCCGAGTATGGCAACAATGAGAAGTCCCATAAGCAAGGTTGGAATCGACATTAAGACATCCATCACTCCCATGACGAAAGCATCAAAATATCCCCCTTTATACCCTGCCATTGATCCCAGTATAGTACCGAAAAACATGGCTATGGCCACCGAAACAGAGCCAATAATAAATGAAACCCTGCATCCCCAGATAATTCGTGAGAGCACATCCCTGCCATAATAATCAGTACCCAGCAGAAATTGAGATGAAGGTGGTTCCAATCGCTGAATAATGTGTTGCTCCACAGGGTCATAGGGGGCTATGACTGGGGCAAGGACTGCAAGCAGAACCAGCATTGTCAGTAACAGCAGTCCGATCCATGAGGTTTTATTGCGGTTAAAAACATGATATGTTTCAGTTCCAAAATGTTTAAAACGAGCTATGGTATTCATTGTTTGCGTATCCTTGGATCAACCATGCCGTAGGTCAGATCAGTTACAAGATTAACCAGCACAATTAAAAATGCATAAATAACCATCAATCCCTGCAGAAGGTTATAATCACGCTCATCCAGTGCTGAAAGAATCAGTTTACCAAGCCCCGGCCGGTTAAAAACAATTTCTGTCAGGACAGAATTTCCTACGAGTACACCTATATAGAGCCCGATAATGGTTATGACTGGAATAAGGGCGTTTTTCAGTCCATGCTTGTAAAGGATTATAAAGCCCGGCAGACCTTTGGCCTTTGCTGTACGGATATAGTCTTCCCCCAGTGTTTCCAGAAGTGAAGAACGTGCGGATCTGACCACATAGGCCATCATGATAAGTCCCAGATTCATGGCGGGTAAGACCAGCATATGCAGTCTTTCTCCGAGATTACCCATGTCAGGGTCACTGACCACCGGGAACCATCCCAGATATACGGAAAAAGCGAGCAGCAGGAGAATACCGGAATAAAAGGCGGGAAAAGACAAGCCGATAAGAGAGCCTATACGGGTGAGATAATCCCAGAAACTGTTTCTATACACCGCAGAAAAAACACCTAAGGGAAGCCCTATAATGACTCCCAGCAGGACGCCTGCCAGTGTAAGCTCTACTGTATATGGTAATACGTCTGCAATAATAGTGTTGATCGATTGTTTCCTGATGATTGAATCGCCTAGATCTCCCTGCACAAGGGAAACAAGAAACTCCCCATATTGTACAATAATCGGTCGATCAAGACCTAACTCGGAACGCAGCGCAGTAAGGGATTCATAGGACGCTGAATCACCAAGGATCACCTGGGCCGGGTCTCCCGGAGCCATGCGCACCACAAAAAAGACCAGGGTCACTACAGCAAGAAGAATGGGTATTGCAAGGAGCAACCGCTTTATAATGTATTGTAGCATTTCAATCCTCTTTGCTTTTAGTGCCTATATGGAAAATGTTTGTAACTATTCAGTTATAAATGAAGGTCACGTCGCTACCTCGAAGGTGAGGGGGGTGGGAATGACGGGATAGTGAAGAATTTGAGTTTTTACGAGTTCATCACTAATGGGTTGTGTCTTTGGTACTTTTCGTCATTCCCACGGAGGCGGGAATGACGAAGCAATGAATGGACTTCTCTTTTATTTGAAACTGGTTTTTTCAGTTATCAGAGGTCCGTTTGACAGGCTGTTTTCAAGCTTGTATCCATAATCGAGATTGGACTTGCGACACCAGACCTGATACTGCTCAAAAAGAGGATCAGCTACTTTGACGTGGGAAAAGTTGGTGATCCCGGTGGGTGTTCCGACAATACTGCTGGAGAGGAAAAACTGACTCAGGTAAACATCAGCCACAGGAAAACGTGACGCACCGTAGAGGACAAGACTGCTCTGGTTCTGGCGGATCAGCTTATGGAATGCTGAATGCTCGACAACCTGGAGATCAAGAGTAATTCCGGCAAGCCTTAACTGCTCCTGAATAACAATCATTGGAAGTCGCAGCGACTCAACCTTGGTGATTATAGCTTTGAGGGTAAGTCCCTTGGCAAACCCTGCCTGGGCAAGAAGTTCCTTTGCCTTGGCAATGTCATGTTTATATACCATTGCACTGTCTGAATGTCCCAGATAACCGGCAGGTACAACAGCATCGGCGGCCGATGAGACTTCCGGGCCAATAAATGTAACAAGTCCTTCACGATCTACTGCATGGGCGATGGCCTGTCTTACACGAATATCATCAAGAGGTTTTATTGAAGTGTTAAGGTGAAGGTTGCGAAGCTCTCCAAGACCGAAGACATCAACTATAGTATTTTTCTTTTTCCCTTGAATTTTTACCCATCGTGCCTCACGTCTGCCGTAAAACAGATCGACTTCATCTTTGTCAAAGGCAAGTGCTCTTGTCGCCTCATCCGGCATATATCGATAGGTAATTTTATCTATAGCAGGTTTGCCACGGAAATATGAGTCGTTTGCTTTTAATTCGATAAATCGTTTTGAATGATATTTTACAAAAGCAAAGGGGCCTGTACCAACAGGAGTCATAGCAGCCTGGTCACCCAGTTTTTCCCATGCTTTTTTTGATAGAATGAATCCCCCATGGTAATTTATTACTGCTCCGAGGAAGAACGGAACCTTTTCGCTCAGCGTTATTTTTACGGTGTAGGGATCAACAGCTTCCACGGATTTAACTGCACTGTACTCTTTGTAGGCTGAAGAGGTTGTTTTCTCTGCAGCTTTGTTCAGTGAAAATACAACATCATCAGCAGTCAATTCACCATAACCACCATGGAACTGTACGCCATGGCGCAATTTAAAGGTCCATACAAGCTTATCTTCTGAAACTTCCCAGCTTTCAGCAAGATCAGGTTCAATCGAATTCAGGTCAGCTGTTCCCGGTTTGAAGCGGACAAGTCCATTGAAAATCAAGGGGAAAATGATTTTATCCTGCGTTTTTGTTGACATGTGAGGGTCGAGTGAGATCGCATCACTTCCCAATGTTCCGATTCTTAAAACATTTTCAGCAAAACCCGGTGTGACCAGAAAGGCTACAACAAGTAACGATACCAGGCAGCCTAGCACAGATTTTCTTGTAATCATTAGCTTTCACTCCTTTTCGTTTCAATAATGAAACATTTAAAGTTAAGGTGCTATTGTTGTTCCAAAAGGACAATAATGAACAAAACATAGTGGCCGTGCGGCTTTTGTAATCTGAAACGATTACTGTTTGACTGCATGGATACTTTTTGATCAGAATATAAGGGGAGATTTGCAAATTATGTGCCAGGTGTGCCTGCAGTCCATTTAATTGATGCTGTGTTCTTTCAGTTTTCTCCATAGAGTTGTGCGTCCAACCCCAAGCTGATCCGACATACATTTTATTGATCCCGCACAACTTTCTTTCGACAACTGTAAAATTGATTTTTCTGCGGCTTTCATTGAACTGGAAAGGGAGCTGTTGCAGTCAAAAAACGGTTTTTCGGCAACAGATTGATCCTCCGCCATATCCATGCTGGTGTGACAGCATGATTGGAAAAGCACGCCCAGATAGTCATCGTCATTAACCATTTTTTTACTGCAGAGACAGGCGATGCGTGCAGCTATGGATTGGAGTTCCCGTAAATTCCCGGTAAAAGGTAAACGTGTTAACAAATCAATCGCTTTCATG
>JAFDME010000261.1 GCA_019306075.1 Deltaproteobacteria bacterium
CAGTTCAAACAGCAGCAGCTGCTCTCAGCCTGGCTGATGCATCAGCAGAAAGAGGCAAAAATAACCCGGCATCCAAGCCTCTGACCATCAGTTACACTCTGCGTAATGGGGCCCGGCGAAAGGGCCCCATTACGCACGGGTTTACCCCTCCAGCCTGTCACCCTCCGCGCCTCTGCCGGCACCAGCTGTTCTCTCCCCAGTCAGGAAAATATATCTATAAACTCCATCGACCCTTCCGTTTCCCGTTTTTTCCGCCATCCCTCCGGGAACCTGCCCGGGACAAAGATACTGCCTGGCATCCGCCGGTCAACTCTGCTGCTATTGCGAGAAACTCTGCTATAAGCGAACAACAGAGATTGAATATCCATTTTTTAGTTCTCTTCCGAACAAAATACTGCTATGATAACAGGTTGTTGTTTCGCCATTTTGAAGAGGAAATACGCACTCCTCAATTTTGATAAATTTGTCTACAGACCCCTGACAACCATGCAAACCATGCCTTCCCTCATTGCACAATATGAGAAACTGTCACCTTTTGAGCAGGCTCTCATGCAGTTTATCTCCATTGTATATGAACCTGCCCATTCCACTCTCCTGGTAAACTGTCTAAGAAAACTGGATCTGAAAAATCCCCGGGGAAACCGGCCTACCACCGCCAATCTCAATCACTACCTTGCCAAATTCCAGCAGCTCGAACTTCTCACCAAAGAGAGACAATGCGCCGATAATATTGTTGAGACACTGAGCAAACTTGCGGTAAAAGAAGATACTTTCAAGACCTATGCGCAGGTGATTCAGGCAGAGGCCCCCGTTTCCTACTACTATGGCAAGTGGACCACAAGGTGCTGGAGGGCCATGAGGGAGATGCGCATCGGTATCTACACACAACAGTTCGACCTCATCGATGATGCCCATGAATTTCTCGAGAATCAGTGCAAAAACCTGGTGGCGACGCCCCCTCCAACCGTGCAGATAATGACCAGACCGTTTGATGCTGAATGGTTTCGGGACCTTCCCTCCTCTTTCCGGTTTTACCTTCTGAGTAATGTCCTGCAATACGGCCAGGAAACACTTACAGATTATCCGGAAATGCTGACCTTCCTCTCCAGCGAAGATGAGTTTTCAGATATCAGCGTTGATGAACAGGTACCATTCAAAAGACTGCTCTTTAAAGAGCTGCTCTTCCACGGCCAATTCAGGGAAGGAGAAGAGCTGGTAAGAACCCATAGAGACTCTTTTCAGGGGACAGGGGCCCTTGGCACCCTCCTCTTCCTGACGGGAAAAAATCAGGATGCACTCACCTCCTTTGAAGAAGACCTCGGATTCTTAAAAAAATACGGCAACAGCGAAAACGTCGCTTTTTTTGGCCCCACAGGCCTTTTTTATATCCTTGCAGAATTATCAAACAGGGAGAGAAATTTTCCTGCCATAGCCAACCAGATCGGCACTGCCCTGTCACAGTTCCGGGAGGCACCCGAAAACGATGCATATAATTTTCTTGCCACAGTGGTTAACTCGCAGATCACACAGGGCACAGGGGAAACAGATATTCTACTGCCGGAAGTATCAAGCCAGAACTCCCTGACAGTAGTTTTTGCCGGCCTTTGCCAATACTGGCTCAACAGCTCAATTCAACCGGATCTGGAGGATGAGCTCATCTCCTGTTATAACAGAGCCGAATCAGGTAACTTCGATTTTTTCACCCTCGTACTTGGCGATATTCTGGCAACTATTCTCCACGATAACAACCGCTACACTTCTGAAACAAAAAAATTGCGTGAGACACTGGATATGCTTCCCCTGCTGTCCATCCTTGAACCGGAAGAACCATGGAAGCGCAGCCTGCAGGCGCTCATACACGCCACAACACCGGGTACAGACAGCAGCCGGAAATCAATCCGGCTAGCCTGGATGATCGCCTTTGAAGGAAGCAAAATCAATATAAGCCCGAGAGAACAGAAGATCTCGCAGGACGGAGACTGGAGCAAGGGAAGACCGATTTCCCTTTCCAGGCTCTACCAGACCAATAAACTGACATACCTCACCCCCCAGGACAGAAAAATCTGTGCAGCCATCAGAAAGGATCATAACGCCGAAACCCATAGTGTAAGTTATCACTTCAGCATGGATAAGGCTCTGGTCGCAATGATTGGCCATCCACTGCTTTTTCTTGCAGAATCAGCAACAACACCGGTGGAATTTGAAGCAGGAGAGCCGGAGCTGCTGGTTGAGGAACGTGGCGATCTTCTCCATATCCGGTTTGCACAACCGATATCTTCCGACAATATCAACTTTCACAGGGAAACGCCTACCCGTGTAAAAATCATTACAATAAATGACAACCATCGCCGCATTGCCCAGATTACCGGCAAGGAGGGCATGTCTGTTCCTCTCTCCGCCAATGAACAGGTACTGACCGCAATCGGCAATATCTCCTCCTTTATGACCGTCCATTCGGCAATCGCCGCCGACAACACCAGTGACAGAACCGACAATATCACCTTTGTCGAGGCCGATTCGACCATCTATATTCATCTTATTCCCTACGGCACAGGATTTCGGCTGGAAATGTTTGTCAAGCCCTTCGCCCAGGGAGGGCATTATCTCAAACCCGGCCAGGGAGTGGAAAACATCATGGCCGAGGTCAAGGGGAAAAGACTGCAAACCAAGAGAAATCTGGCGATGGAAGAGGAAAAAGCCCGTGATGTGGAAGAGCTCTGCCCCATACTCGACCTGGCCATCGACTTGGAACAGGAAAACGACAGAGAGTGGCATCTGCAGGACCCTGATGACTGTCTGCAGGCGTTAACCGAACTGCAGACGATCAGAGACAAGGTCAATATCGAATGGCCGGAAGGAGAAAAGCTGACCATAACCCATAAGGCATCCCTGCAGAACCTGAACCTGAAGATTCGTACAAACCGTCAGAACTGGTTTGCGATGAGCGGACATCTCACACTTGACCAGGAAAAGGTCATTGAGCTTAAGGAACTGCTGACCAAAATCAAGACAGCACCGGGAAGATTTGTAGAAATCGCCCCCGGCCAGTTTATCGCTCTCACCCAGGAATTCAAAAAACGTCTGGAAGATATGAATATTTTTTCCGACAGCTACCGCGACAGTGACAGTGACGAGATCCTTATCCATCCACTTGCTGCAATGGCCCTGGAAAAACTTGCAGACCAGACGCAGACAAACGCAGACAATGGCTGGAAAGAACAGATTGAGAAAATCAGGGAGGCACAGAATTTCGTCCCGAAACTGCCCTCCACCCTGCAGGCAGAGCTGCGGGATTATCAGAGAGAAGGGTATTACTGGCTGGCAAGACTCGCCCACTGGGGTGTGGGTGGCTGCCTTGCAGATGACATGGGTCTCGGGAAAACTGTGCAGTCTCTGGCTATTGTCCTGAAAATGGCTACCAACGGGCCGTCTCTTGTTGTTGCCCCGACCTCGGTTTCCACAAACTGGCAGTCGGAGGTAACACGATTCACTCCTACCATCAACATCAAACTCTTTTCAGGAAAAAATCGCAAAGAAACTATAAAAAACCTGGGCAGGTTTGATATGCTGATCACCACCTACACCCTTCTGCAGCAGGAAAGCGAGCTCCTCTCCTCTGTCAAGTGGCAGATAGTTATCCTGGATGAAGCCCAGGCAATTAAAAATGCTGCAACCAAACGTTCCAAGGCAGCCATGTCACTGCAGGCGGAATTCAAACTGATCACCACCGGTACGCCCATTGAAAACCACCTGGGTGAGCTCTGGAACCTGTTCCATTTTATCAATCCCGGCCTGCTGGGTACCCTGAACAGTTTCAATGAACGTTTTGCTATCCCCATTGAACGGTATCAGGACAGGGACGCAAAACTGAAACTGAAAAAACTGATCCGTCCCTTTATTCTGCGGAGAATTAAGTCACAGGTACTTGAGGAGCTGCCCTCCCGCACCGAGGTCACCCTGGATGTAGAGATGAGCCCGGAGGAGTCCCATTTTTATGAGGCCCTTCGCCAGCATGCAATTGACAAACTGGAAAGCAGCAAAGACAGAAAGGGAAGGCATATACAAATATTAACAGAGATCATGAAACTTCGCCAGGCCTGCTGCAACCCTCGCCTGCTGGATGATAACACCTCCATTGAAAGCTCAAAACTGAAGGTATTTGCTTCACTTACGGAAGAACTTATCGGCTCCAGACACAAAGCCCTGGTTTTCAGTCAGTTTATCGGACATCTTCGTATAATCAGGGAGTATCTTGATGAACAGTCGATCCACTACCAATACCTGGATGGCAGCACCAGCTCCAAACAACGAAAAGAACGGGTCGATGCCTTTCAAGCCGGCCAGGGGGATCTCTTTCTTATCAGTTTAAAAGCGGGGGGACTTGGTCTTAACCTGACCGCAGCAGAC
>JAFDME010000262.1 GCA_019306075.1 Deltaproteobacteria bacterium
CTGGAGAACGTCAGGGTTGATGCCATACAGGTCATCTCCCATCAAAGCCTCGCCGCTCAGCTTAAGCAGTATTCGTTTATATTTAGGTGCCATAACCGGTATCCTTAAAGATAAAGTAAATTATTGCCGCAAACGAAAAACAGACTGTTATTCAGAACCTACCTGGAATCGGGCAAACCTTTTAATGGAGATATTTTCACCCATTTTCCCCACCAGTTCATTGAGCAGATCCTGTATCGAAAGATCAGGATTTTTAACATATCGTTGTTCGGTAAGGCAAATTTCGGAAATAAATTTTTCAATCTTTCCACTTACCATTTTTTCAACAATGGCCTCTGGTTTACCGGAATCCAGTGCCTGCTTAACATATATCTCTTTTTCACGTGCAACAACCTCTGCGGGTATCTCTTCTCTGGTGACAGCAACCGGACTCAGAGCAGCAATATGCATAGCGATATCACGGGCAAACGCCCTGAAATCGTCATTTTTTGCGACAAAATCTGTTTCACACCCGAGTTCAATCATAACACCAAGATTTCCTCCGGCATGGATATACGTCTCAATAACACCTTCATTTGTTGCCCTGCCGGACCGTTTGGCCGCAACAGCCAGTCCTTTCTGCCGCAGAAGATCTACAGCTTTTTCCATATCACCGCCTGTATCACCAAGGGCTTTTTTACAATCCATAATGCCTGCGGCAGTTTTATCCCTCAGGTCTTTTACCATCTTACTGGTTATCTCCATGGTAAA
Organism: Deltaproteobacteria bacterium; assembly: GCA_019306075.1. Taxonomy (GTDB): domain Bacteria; phylum Desulfobacterota; class Desulfobulbia; order Desulfobulbales; family Desulfocapsaceae; genus Desulfomarina. The sequence continues at coordinate 751 of JAFDME010000262.1, forward strand.
TCTCCTTTAATCACAATTTATTTAAAAATATCACACAATAAAAAGGGGCAGTCGCATGACAGCCCCTCTTACAGTTTTCACTTAACCGATCAGAACAGACAACACGATAAAAAGTCTGTCTATTCCCCGTTCCCGTCAGATTTTACAGCAGGCCCTTTGGCCGCAGGCTCTACGGCAGCAGGCTCTACAGCAGCAGGTTCTACAGCAGCAGGCTCTACAACAGCAGACTCTGCAGCCGCAGGCTCTACAGCAGCAGGCTCTTCAACAGCAGGCTCGGCAAAAGTTTCAGCAGCCATCTCACTGCCGGCATCGCCCATTGCTGCAGCAATAGCTTCCTCAGAGGCATCTTCACCATCCTTTTCAGCCTGACCGGTAAGCACAGCTTCAGCAATGTGATTACTTATCAGACGAATTGAGCGGATGGCATCATCATTTCCGGGTATAACAAAATCTATATTATCAGGATCACAGTTTGTGTCGGTTATGGCGACCACAGGAATATTTAATTTGGTGGCCTCACTGATTGCAATTGTTTCTTTCCGCGGATCAACCACAAACATAACGGACGGCAATTTCCTCATATCTTTGATTCCACCAACATTTCGCTCAAGTTTAACTCTCTCCTTTTCCATAAGAAGGATTTCCTTTTTAGGGAAACGGTTAATTGAGCCATCAGCCTGCATCGACTCAATCGATTTAAGCCTTTCAATGGAATTTTTTATAGTTTGAAAGTTGGTGAGCATTCCACCGAGCCAGCGATGATCGACATAAAACGAACCACACCGCCTGGCCTCTTCATTAATAATGGACTGCGCCTGTCTCTTAGTACCGACAAAAAGAACCGACCCGCCTTTTTTAATCTCAGCAGAGATGAAATCACATGCCTTATCAAAAAGTTTCTTAGTTAAATCAAGGTTAACGATGTAAATCCCATTTCGCGGGCCATAAATATATGGCTTCATTTTCGGATTCCAACGTCTCGTCTGATGTCCAAAGTGAAGACCGGCCTGCAGCATTTCCCTGACAGTAACATTTGCCATAATTTTCTCCGTTTCCGGTTAATCCTCCATCTTCCAAGATCACAGACCAGCATATAAAGCCAGAACAGCGACACCGGATATAATTGAAGATGTGTGTTTTATAAAAGGCCCGAATCGTAATTAACCCGGGCAGCAAAAATAACTTTTCTTTATAACATGAGAAAGTCACTAATGCAACATTTCACTATTTCATCTTAAAACGAGAGTTTTCCTCCCAATTCACCTTTTAATAAGTGTAGAGTTGCCGCCAAGAACGGTCTTCAGCCATTCAAAACCAAACTTCAGAAGTTCACCATCATCAGTAGAAATTCTCTTTTTAAATCCGCTGTCAAGCCTGAACTGTTTTATCAGCCTGTGTTCATCAGAGAATCGGCGAAAGCCATCTATATTGTAACAGACCATAAATGCAAGTTGTTGTCTTTCCCCTCCCGCCCCTTCCCCCTTCCAGGGATTTGTGCTGAAAAGAGTTTCAACTGAAACCCAGAGCTCATTCATTGAATTATACTCAAATAACTGTTGATTTCTAATCCAGGTATCGACAGTAAACTCTCTCTCTTCTTTATGTCCAAGACAGTAGGGATGACTGGTCATAAAATAATATTCTTCAGAAACCCCTCTTTCACTTTTCCTGTCTACCGCTCTTTCAAGAGGATAGGTGCGACATGCGGAGGGCCTGGCCTGATATACTGAACACCCCGGGTCGGTTAAAAATGGGCAGGATTTATTCTCGTCATCATTCAGCTTCAGTTTAACAGTTGGGAAAAAAGGATTTTCACCCTTCACCAGAAAAGAGTGCTCCCTCATAAATGTCTCTGAATCTATACCGAGATAATTTTTAAGCGTAATTACATCAAAGGGATAGAGGGTCAAATCAACATCTTTACAGCAGGAGTTAAAACAGGAAACACCGGAGTGACAACCAAAGGTGAACGTTGCCTCGCCAAGAGGGATCATACCTTCTGGAAACACTTTATCAGAGACATTCATATATCATTATCTCCAGGCAGCACTGAAAATAAAAAAAAAGCTGGATAGAACAACAGTCCTATCCAGCTTAAAACAAAAAGATCAAAAAGGGAGCTAATTATCACTGCCCTCTTCATCAAACGATTCCTCATAACCGACGAGTTCGATAATAGCCATTGGAGCCATATCACCCTTTCTGTTGCCGGTCTGTAAAATGCGGGTATATCCTCCCTTCCGGTCAGCGAACTGTTCCTGAATATCTGTAAAAAGTTTCTCTACAACATCCTTGCTTCGAATGTAACTGAGCGCCTGCCGTCGTGCATGAAGATCACCCCTCTTGGCGAGAGTGATCATCTTCTCAGCAATTGGCCGTAACTCTTTGGCCTTTTCCTTTGTTGTAACAATACGTTCATGCTCAAAAAGAGAAGTGACCATATTTCGAAACATGGCATCCCTATGGGAACTGGTACGACCTAATTTTCTTGCTGATTTTCTATGTCTCATCTCACTATCCTCGACAACTGCTAAAGACCAAGCTAACTTGGTATATTGTGTATATTTTATTTCCAGGTAACTTTAGTATCTTAGTCCTGAAAAGCTGTAATAAAAACCAAGAAACTGAGTAATGTATTTTGAAACTATGTGATTGTCTATAGTACCAATGTACTTATCCAAGCATTTTAAAATTCAGTCTTATACGGGTCAATCTGCAGAACTCATCCCTGCTGCTCATTTGTCTCTTTTACATCCGGTGGAGTCCAGTTTTCAAACTTCATACCGAGAGTAAGATCCATTTCAGCAAGCAATGCCTTAATCTCATTAAGAGATTTACGACCAAAGTTCTTGGTTTTCAACATCTCCTGATCACTCTTCTGAGCAAGATCTCCTATAAAATGAATGTCGGCATTTTTAAGGCAGTTAGCGGAGCGGACTGACAGTTCCAAATCCTCGACAGGTTTATCAAGATAAGGATTGGCAGGTTCCTCGGCTTCAAGAACCACATCAATTTCCGGCTCTGCTTCCTCCTCATCAAAGTTGACAAAGATGGCCATCTGTTCCTTTAAGATTTTGGCAGCATAGGCCAGGGCACTTTCAGGCTTCAGACTCCCGTCCGTTTCAATCTCCATTGTCATCTTATCGTAATCTGTCCGCTGGCCTACACGGGCCTGAGAAGTTACATACTGAATCTTTTTGATCGGAGTAAAGATCGCATCGATAGGAATCTGACCGATGGAGAGATTCTCCTTATCCTGCGACTCAGCGGGCTGATATCCTTTCCCCCACTCAACTGTCAATTCGGCTTTAAAGGAAGCATCACCTGTAAGAGTACAAATCAGCTGATCTTTATTCATAACCTCAACAAAGCTGTTACCACTTATATCATTAGCAGTAACCGCACCAGAACCCTGCTTATCAATGGAAACTGTTTGAGATTCCCCGGAATGGAGCTTAATCCGGACCATCTTGAGATTTAAAATGATCTCACTTACATCTTCCATGATATCTTTCATGGAAGTGAACTCGTGCAGAGCTCCTTCTATTTTGACGGTGGTAATTGCTGCACCTTGTATAGAAGAGAGGAGTATCCTTCTCAGAGAATTTCCAATGGTAACAGCAAACCCTCTTTCAAGCGGTTCAC
>JAFDME010000263.1 GCA_019306075.1 Deltaproteobacteria bacterium
ACAGACCTGAACAGGTGGTGCGGTTCATCGATGCAATCGCTGATTGTGATGGGGTACTGTTTGCCTCGCCTGAATATAATTACAGCATTCCCGGCCTGCTCAAAAACGCAATTGACTGGGCATCACGGCCCGCGTATAAATCTGTACTGGCAGGTAAGCCGGTGGCCATAGTCAGCGCCTCAAAAAGCCCTGTGGGTGGCGCAAGAGGCCAGTCTCATTTACGGGATATTCTATCCGCCACTCTGTCCCCTGTTGTTCCTTCACCTCCCTTTCTGCTTCCCCAGGCGGCAGATAAATTTAACAGGGAAGGGATATTGACAGATTCTGCGAGCCTGCAGCGTCTTGAGCGATATCTTAAAGAGTTTACAGAGTGGATTTCCCGTCTGTCTTAACGATGATCAGCCGGCTTTGGGGAGGCTTATGAGAGGAGGGGTTCCATGAAATTGTTCTTTATTGATAAGGTGTTGGCCAGATCAGAAGTTGCCTCGAATCTGCTGTTTCGGATTCTGCTTTATATCACCTCTGTCCTGATGAAACTGCGGAGACTGTCATCTTCCTCGTTTAAACGAAGGTTACACGAGAAAGACTATACTGCGCAGATAAAAGTGCGGGGTGATCTCTGTGGACGTACATTTACGTTTAATGATGGCCGGGTGTCATCTTCGAGGCGGTTGAGCGGTGACACAGATGTGATGATGATTTTCACTGACAGTATCTCTGCCATTAAAATGATGATTTCTCCCCGGGACTATCTTGGGCGGATAAATGCGATGAAGAACTTTCGCGTGGATGTTCAGGGCGATGATGAATATGTGATTCATTTCATGCAGACAATGAACCGGCTGACTCATCTTTCGGATACTCCCGATTATGGAATCCGTCTGGAAGATGGAGTTACTCGCTGTGTTAACAATACCAACGGCGGACCTGTTTTTGTTTATGTAAAAGAGGGAAAGATAATTCGTATCACTCCCATAGAATTTGATGATTCAGATGGGAGTTCCTGGACTATAGAGGCCAGGGGGAAAACATTTACACCTCCAAGAAAGGGGACATTAAATCCGTATGTATTCGGTCTCAGGTCACTGATTTATTCAGAGAACCGTCTTCTCTATCCGATGAAACGTGTCGATTTTGATCCGAACGGGGAGAGAAATTGTGCCAATCGCGGTATCTCCGGTTATGAGAGGATAAGCTGGGATGAGGCTCTTGATATTGTTGCCGCGGAAATCCAGCGGGTCAAGGGGGAGCATGGCCCCGGTTCAATCATGAATGGTAGTGGATCCCATCACACATGGGGAAATATCGGATACTGGCTCAGTGCTAAAACCCGTTTTATGAATTCAATCGGATCCAGTCATGTGGTGCACAATCCTGACAGCTGGGAAGGGTGGTACTGGGGGGCTATGCACCACTGGGGCAACTCCATCCGTAATGGAGCAACCGATACCTATGGCACTGTCGAGGATTGTCTTAAAGAAGCGGAGATGATTGTTTTCTGGTCAAGTGATCCCGAATCCACCAGTGGTGTGTACGGTGCTTTTGAGGGAACAGTGCGCAGGCAGTGGGCCAAATCCCTGGGGATCAAGATGGTGCATATTGACCCCTATTATAACCATACTGCTGCATTTCTTGGAGGCAAATGGATCGCTCCGCGGCCTGATACAGGCAATGCCATGGCTCTCGCCATTGCCTATGTCTGGATCAATGAGGATCTGTATGACAGGGAATATGTTGCTGAGCATACTGTTGGATTTGAAAAATGGCGGGACTATATTCTCGGCAGGGATGATGATATTCCCAAGACACCTGAATGGCAGACGGCGGAAACTAATGTCCCCGCGAGACTGGTGCGGGCTCTGGCCAGGCAATGGGGAAGCAGAAAAACATATCTTTCACCGGGGGGGCTTGCCGGGTTCGGCGGCGCCTGTCGTTGCGCTACGGGGCTTGAATGGGCCCGGTCCATGGTCTGCCTGATGGCCATGCAGGGATTGGGAAAGCCGGGGATTAATATGGGTTGTCTGCAGCAGGGTGCTCCCGTGGACACAAATTTCTATTTTCCGGGCTATGCGGAGGGCGGTCTGTCAGGGGATCTGGATTATACCGGATTGCGTGTGAGCATGTATCAGCGTATGCCTCAGTTGCCTTCAATGAACTCTGTTTCCCAGATGATACCAAGGCTGCGTATTCCCGAAGCAATCCTGAACGGCTCCTGTGAAGGTTACCCCACTGATCCCAAGAGTATCGAAGGGCAGTTTAAAAAATTTGTTTATCCCGCGCCCGGCCATTCGCCGGCCCGGATGTACTATAAATATGGAGGCTCCCATTTCGGTACTATGGCCGATTCCAACCGCTATGCGAAGGCCTACCGCAGTGATAATCTTGAGTTTGTAGTTAATCAGTCTATATGGTTTGAGGGAGAGGCAAAATTTGCCGATATACTCCTGCCGGCCTGCACCAATTTTGAGCGGTGGGATATTGGTGAAACTGCAAATTCCGGCGGATACAGTCATCAGCAGTTTATTCAATGGAATCACAGGGTCATTACCATGCAGCATAGGTGCATTGAGCCGCTGGGTGAGTCGAAGTCCGATTATCAGATTTTTCTCGATCTGGCTCAGAGACTGGGGCTGGGGCCGCTCTTCTCAGAGGGTATGACGGAACTGGAGTGGTGTCGTCGCCTGTTTGATGCCAGTGATCTGCCGTCAGTTGTTTCGTGGCGGAAGTTCTTAAAGAAAGGGTATTATGTGGTGCCGGCCCCCAGGGAGGAGAATCGTGCTCCGGTATCCTATCGCTGGTTTGTGGAAAATGACAAAAAGAATGTGCCTGAATTGTCGCCCTTGCCCTCGGATTATGTGAAAGAACTTCGAAGGGGGCTGCAGACTCAGTCGGGGAAACTTGAATTTGAGTCGTCGAGTCTGAAACGGTTTGCTCCTGATGATCCCGAGCGGTTGCCGATTTCAACCTTTATTCCCTCATGGGAGGGTCATCATAATAAGGCTCTCTATAAAAAGTATCCTCTGAACATGATTTCTCCCCACCCCCGCTACAGTTTTCATACTATGTTTGACGGTAAAAACGGCATAGTCAACGATGTGAAAGATCACCGTGTTCTCATAGATGGTTACTATTACTGGATTGTCCGTATCAACCGTGAAGATGCTGCCGCCAGGGATATCAGTCATAACAGCCTGGTCAGACTTTTTAATGATCGGGGTGAGGTTATCTGCGCCGCCCATCTTACTGATCGGCTGCCGCCGGGAACAGTGCAGTCTGCCGAAGGATCTGCAAACTATGATCCGGTCGGTGAACCTGGAAGTTCTCCTGACAGGGGAGGCTGTATAAATCTGTTGACGCCAAGCAAAAGCATAATAAAAAAATCCCATTCAACAGCTTCCAATTCATGCCTGATACAGATTGAACCCTGGCTGGAAAAGGAGGAAGTATGAAAAAATTCTCTTTTATCATAGATGTGGCCATGTGCGAAAACTGCAATAACTGTTTTTTATCCTGTAAAGACGAACATTGCGGCAATGAGTGGCCGGGATATTCCGCTTCTCAGCCTCTGCATGGTCAGCGCTGGATGAATATTGCCAGAAAAGAACGGGGGACTTTTCCCGAAATCGATGTTGCTTATCTCCCCAAACCATGTATGCATTGCGATGATGCCCCATGCATTGAGGCTGCACAGGACAATGCTGTTTATAAAAGGGAGGACGGGATTGTTGTCATCGATCCGCTGAAGGCCAGAGGACAGAAAAAACTTGTCAAATCCTGTCCTTTTGGTGCTATCTGGTGGAATGAGGAGGTCCAGCTTCCGCAGAAATGTACTTTTTGTGCTCATCTTCTGGATAAGGGATGGAAACAACCCCGCTGTGTCCAGTCATGCCCCACCGGTGCCCTTGCATTTTTACATGTTGAGGATGATGAGCTGGAGACCATTGTGCAAAAGGAGAACCTGGAGTGTTTTGGTACTTCCTCCAGTTCCGCCAGACCTCGATGTTTTTATAAAAACCTTCACAGATATACAAAATGTTTTATTGCCGGAAGCGTAGCCTCCGGAAATGAGGGAGAATCCGAGTGTGTGGAAGGGGCGATTGTAAAATTGCTGCAGGGTGGTGTTTTGTTGTCAGAACAGAAGAGCGATGATTTTGGTGATTTCAAGTTTGACAGGCTTCCGCCAAAGAGTGGAAACTATTCTATTGAAATTGAAACCACAGAGGGAACTAAAAGGGCAGCTAATATTCAGCTGGAAGAAAGTGTTTCTGTGGGGACCCTCTGGGTATAAGTTGTTTTTTGTCGAGAAATTGCTTTTGACCGGTTATAATTAAGTCGTGTGGCTTTCATGCCTTTCAGGGAAATGTATTTTACTGCGGTCAGTTGAAAAATAT
>JAFDME010000027.1:0-2662 GCA_019306075.1 Deltaproteobacteria bacterium
GGCTTGACGGCAAGCATACCATCTTTGGACATGTAGTTTCCGGCCGGGATGTGGTCAATAAAATCAAAACCGGAGATCTGATAAATTCGGTGGAAATTCTCAGAGTCGGCAAGGAAGCAGAAGCATTAAAAAGTGATCAAAAGGCATTTGACACTCTTCTGGCAGGCCTTGCAGAGAGACAGCAGGAAAAAGAACTTACGACGATGGAAGAGTCTCTCCGCGTAATTGATGAGCGTTGGCCGGATGCGGTTACCACCCCGTCAGGATTAAAATATGTGGTGGAAAAAGAGGGCGAGGGAGAGGCCACCCCGAAAGCCGGCCAGGTAGTAACCGTTCACTACACCGGTAAACTCCTTGACGGGAAGAAATTTGACAGTTCCTACGACCGTAAAGAGCCTATTGATTTCCCTGTCGGCAAGGGCCAGGTCATAAAAGGCTGGGACGAAGCTCTTCTGGGTATGAAAAAAGGTGAAAAGCGCGTTCTTATCATTCCTCCTGAACTTGGATACGGACCATCCGGCCGTGGCCCGATTCCACCCAATGCAACCATGATCTTTGACGTTGAATTGATTAATTTTCAATAGCATGCCGAAAATAAAACGGGTCACTTTACCTGTAAAGTGACCCGTCTATTTGTCGCCAAATTATCTGTTCTGCAAGAAAAAGGGGCCTCGAAGGAAGCGTTGTTCCCTCCCCCTATAAACCCAGGTCTTCAGAAATTGCCTGCATTGCAATAAGGCTCAATTCACAAAATTCGGCGAGTGGAATTCCCGCCTGCTCACACTCCCTGATAATGTCACGATTTGCCCCTCGGGCAAATGCTTTTTCCTTTATTCGCTTTTTCACCGACTTGGGCTTTACCGAACCGAGTTTTTTATCCGGATAGACAAGAGCAGTGGCAACGACAAGTCCTGTTATAGTTTCTCCTGCCGCCAGTGCATGTTGAAAAACAGTATTCCTCACTTCACCTGGCCAGGCGTCAAGATTATGCAGTCTTATTGCCTCAATAACTTCAGTATCAACTCCTTCATCCTTTAAAACTGCTACGGTTTCAGTAGTATGTGTTGCAAGATCGGGCTGACTTTCCGAGTCAAGATCGTGAAGGAGTCCGGCAAGACCCCATTTTTCACAATCTTCGCCAAGCCTTTCTGCCATTGCCCTTAAAACCGCCTCTGACGCCAGGGAGTGATTGATCATGTTTTGATTCGTGAGATGGCTGTGAACAAGCTCCAAAGCCCTCTCACGATTTATTCCATATGACATACTCTTCTCCTCTGCACTCTGCATTCTTTCAGGTTTCAGCACTACTTTTTATAATGACAACATTACAGCGGGACTGGAAAATTTCCGGTCGTAAGATCAGTAGTTCAGGCCGACTCTGTCCCTTACAAGATCCAGTGTAACAGCCGCTTTCTCCCGTGCTTTTTTCGCACCTTTTGCCAAAATAGTACGCAGCATTTCGGGATCAGAGAGATATTCTGCCTTTTTACGACGGGCATCTCCAAATTTATCATTGAGAAGATCAAGAAGTTCCAGCTTCAAATAACCGTAAGCAGCACCACCATTTAGATAAAGATTCCGGATCTCTTTCATCCTCTCAGCTGAGGCCAACAGTTCCATAATTGTATACAGATTGCAGTTATCAGGATCTTTAGGCTCATCAACAGGCGTCGCATCTGTCTTAATCGCCATGACCGTCTTCTTCAGTTTTTTCCCCTCAAGAAATATCGGAATTGTATTACCATAGGATTTCGACATTTTCTGGCCATCCAGTCCGGGAACAGTTGCCGTCTCTTTACTGATAGCGGGCTCCGGCACAACAAATGTCTGTCCATATTCATTATTAAATTTCTGAGCCAGGTCACGTGCCACCTCCAGATGCTGTTTTTGATCCCTGCCCACAGGTACCTGGTCAGCCTGATAGAGAAGAATGTCTGCTGCCATCAGAACAGGATAGGAAAAGAGACCATGGCTGGCAGCAATCCCCTTCGCTACCTTGTCTTTATAGGAATGACAGCGCTCAATAAGACCCATGGGAGCTAGAGTAGACAGAACCCATGTCAGTTCACATACTTCCGGCACATCAGACTGTACCCAGAAGATACATTTATCCGGATCAAGGCCCAGAGCAAGAAAATCAGCTGCAGCCTCCAGTGTCCCCTGTGCCAGACGATCCGCCTCACGTACTGAGGTTAAGGCGTGAAGATCAACGATAAAGACATAGAGCTCAGAATCATCCATCCGTGCAATCATCGTCTGCATCATGCCGAAATAGTTACCAATATGAAGCTGACCAGAAGGCTGTATACCCGATAGGATTTTCATAAGAGAGTATTAGAAAGTAAAAGTTTATAAATAAATTATTACCTGATTACCACTGAAACTCAGCTGCCAACAGATGACCTTCTTCTAATCTAACTGGCAGCAAAGGTTGCAGCGGGATACAGGCAAACAATCCCGCAGCGAGGCACGAGCGTGGACGTTTGTCTGTACCCCGCTGTAACACTGCGGTTCAAGGAAACTGACAGATAATGAAGCTGAGATTCTGTGGTAATCAAGTAAAATGACGGCCATCTGTCGATGCCGTCGTAAAAAGGCCAGTCACCATACCACAAAACCACAAAAAAAGGGAGCAGGAAAATAAATTCCCGCTCCCTGCAAA
>JAFDME010000027.1:2676-19065 GCA_019306075.1 Deltaproteobacteria bacterium
CCCTGCAAAATCAAAATGTATCGGTGATGGCCAGCCTGTTTTTACTTCACCTCTTCAAAATCGGCATCAACCACGTCATCATCGTCATCTTTTTTTGATTGACCGCCGCCGTCTCCTGCTGCACCGCCATCTCCGGGAGATCCACCGCCAGGATTTTCCTGGGCTGCCTGAGCGTACATCAGCTCTGCAAGTTTGTGTGAAGCTGTGGTAAGAGCCTCGACAGCACTCTTTATTGCATCAGTATCATCACCCTGCATTACTGATTTAACATTCTCTATCTCTTTTTCCACCTTCTGTTTCGTCTCATCGTCGACTTTGCCTTCCAGGTCTTTCAGGCTTTTCTCAGTACCATGAATGAGGGCATCGGCAGAATTACGGGTCTCCACAAGTTCTTTACGCTTTTTATCTTCCTCAGCGTGCAGTTCCGCATCTTTTGTCATTTTTTCAATCTCATCTTCAGTCAGACCTGAAGATGCAGTGATCTGAATGGACTGCTCCTTACCTGTTCCCATATCCTTGGCGGAGACATTCAAAATACCATTTGCGTCCAGGTCAAACGTCACCTCAATCTGAGGCATGCCCCGTGGCGCTGGCGGAATATTGGTCAGCTCAAACCTGCCGATAGTCTTGTTACCCTCTGCCATCTCACGCTCACCCTGGAGCACATGAATAGAAACAGCGGGCTGATTGTCAGCAGCAGTAGAAAAAATCTGGCTTTTCTTGGTTGGAACCGTTGTGTTCTTCTCTATCAGTTTGGTGGTTACCCCGCCGAGAGTTTCAATACCGAGAGAGAGAGGAGTTACATCCAGCAGCAGTACATCCTTTACATCACCCTGCAGTACTCCACCCTGAATAGCCGCGCCAATAGCAACCACTTCGTCAGGATTGACACCTTTATGGGGATCCTTGCCGAAAATCTTCTTTACCATCTCCTGCACCCGTGGCATACGGGTCATGCCACCGACAAGAATAACCTCATCAATGTCCGAGGCCTTCAAACCAGCATCCTTAATAGCGGTCTTGCAGGGTCCAACAGTGCGCTCGATCAGATCTTCCACCAGACTCTCAAGTTTCGCCCGACTTAACTTGATATTAAGATGTTTCGGCCCTGAAGCATCAGCAGTAATAAACGGCAGGTTGATATCCGTTTCTTTGGTGGTGGAGAGCTCCATTTTGGCCTTTTCAGCCTCTTCCTTCAGGCGCTGAAGAGCCATCTTGTCAGCTTTAAGATCGATTCCCTGCTCTCTTTTAAATTCATCAGCGAGCCAGTTCACAATCCTCATATCAAAATCTTCACCACCAAGAAAAGTGTCACCACTCGTCGACTTCACCTCGAACACACCGTCACCAATCTCAAGAATAGAGACGTCAAAAGTACCGCCACCGAGATCAAATACAGCGATCTTCTCTTCCCCTTTTTTATCAAGACCGTAGGCAAGAGCGGCTGCGGTGGGCTCGTTGATAATCCGTTGAACTTTGAGTCCGGCAATTTTCCCCGCATCTTTGGTGGCCTGTCGCTGAGAATCATTGAAATATGCAGGCACAGTCACCACCGCATCAGTCACCTCTTCACCGAGATATTCTTCTGCGGTCAGCTTCATCTTAGCCAGGATCATAGCGGAGATTTCCGCCGGCCTGTATACATTATCCTCAACCTTGACTGAGACGCTGCCGTTGGTTCCCTCAACAATGGAAAACGGGCTGATCTCTATCGATTTCTTTACCTCCGGGTCAGTAAATTTACGCCCGATAAGTCGTTTTATTGCATAAAGCGTGCGTGAAGGGTTGGTTACTGCCTGACGCTTGGCAACCTGCCCGACGAGGCGCTCATCATTATCTGCAAATGCTACAACAGAAGGAGTTGTCCTGTTGCCTTCCACGTTGGTTATTACCTTTGGATCCCCCCCCTCCATAACCGCAACACACGAATTGGTGGTTCCCAGGTCAATTCCAATTATCTTTCCCATCGTCTCTTCTCCTTAATAATTCCAGCGGATTGTTAATCCGTCCATGACTCTCCAAAATTTGTTAATTGCTCTATCAGTGATAGTCGCAACCTCTTCTAAAGTTGTCATCTTCCTATATTTGTCAAGGGATTCCATATTCTTTTTAATGATCATTTCACCCCCTGAATCCACTCATTAATTTCCGGAGGACACCACAACTTTTGCAGGCCGCAACAACCTGTCTTTATAAAAGTAACCCTTCTCAAATTCATTCACGACATGATTAGCCGGAACTGCATCACTTTTCTCCATTGTCAGCGCTTCCTGATGTTGGGGGTCGAATGGGCCACCAAGACTCTCAATCGGCTTCACCTCGAACTTTTCGAGGGTAGATACAAGATTCTTCAGAGTCAACTTTACACCCTCAAGAAATGACTGGAGATTTTGCCCGGCATTGTCCCCGCCTGATTCTCCAAGTTCAATTGCCCGCTCAAGATTGTCAACGACAGGAAGCATCTCTCTGAAAATTTGCTCTCCGGCATATTTCAGGCTCATTGAGCGTTCACGTTCCATCCGCTTTTTGAAATTCTCATTTTCTGCGGCGGCCCGCAACATCCTGTCACGAAGATCAGCTATCTCTTCCTGGGCTTCAGCCAGCTCCTTTACAGGATCCCGCGCCTCTTCGACCTCAGAATCCTTTCCTTCAGCTCCGCCCTCCTCAGCTGCCAGAGATTCCCCGGATGCTTTTTCTATTTCAACTTCGTCCTGAAACGGATCATTTGTATTCACTTTGCCCACCTGTTCCTCAGTTCTCTATCATTTTTCTCTGTCAGTTCCACACCTCTACTCTCCACATCCCCGCTGGCACCCCTCAGAACAATTTCATAAAAGATGACCGGATAAAACCTCACATAAAAAACGTGCAATTTATCTTTAATACCAACATAATACAGCAAACTTTGACGGTAGAAAATTGCAAACGCCCCGAGAGAAATGTCCGTGGGGTGCAACAAAGCAGACGACGAGCTTTTACGACGCAACAACAATAAGTAGCAGTTTTTTTATTGTCAAGAGAGGGACGAATCAAAATCAGGGAATTCTCCAACCAGATGTGGTTGGGGGAAATAGTTATCGAATATCGAATAGATATATCTACCGAAGGGAAAACTTCACTCAATGAGGGCTAAAACTGCGGCACACCCATAAAAACAGCTGCAGAGATAAATCAGTTTTTCAGGTAATGGTTAATGCTGGCCGCCACAGTGGAAAAAATTTTTTCAAATTCTACCTCATCGGTTTCCAGAAGAGTGATACGAAACCCGTTAATAGTGGTTGCAAAAGAGGTAAGAGGGACAACACAGACCCCTGTCGCCCCCAGGAGATAATAGACAAACCGTTTGTCAAGAGAGGTGTTTTCAGGAGAAACCAGCTCTTCCACCATCTCAAGCACTTCTCTATTTTTGATGGGCAAAGTCTGACTGTTTGTAAGAATACCCTCTTCAAAGCAGACACTCATATAAAAGGCACCGTTCGTTCTATTGACCAGGACACCCTTCACATCCTTAAGACATTCATAGGCAATATTTGAGAACTTCTCATATCTCCTGACCCGGTTCATCAGGTAGTCAGAATATTTTGCATGAGCCACAACCCTGGGATAGACCGTTTGCGGCAGAGTTGTTGAACAGACTTCAACCATTTTGGAATTGAGAATCGAATCGATATATTTTGAAAACATGGGGTCCTTGTCCCTGTTATAGATCTCAATCCAACCGCAGCGGGCACCAGGCCAGGGCATCTCTTTAGAGATTCCACGCATGGCAATAGCCGGGACATCACCGATCACTTCAGCCAGGGTAGCGGTTGAAGTCCCATTATAATAAATGTGCTGATACACCTCGTCGCAGATTAAAAAGAGATCATACCTGCGGGCAATCTCAACTATTGCTTCCAGAATTTCTACCGGATAAACTGCACCCGTCGGGTTGTCAGGGTTTATGATTAAAATTCCGGCAACGGCAGGATTATATTTGACACATTTTTCGATATCATCAAGGTCCGGATACCAGTGATGATTGGGATCAAGAATATATGTCAGGGGACTGCTGCCGGAATGAGCCGCCTCGGCGGAAGAATGGGTGGAATAGCTCGGAGTAGGAACAAGTACCCGTGCAGTTCGTTTTAAAAAACCGAATATTTTGGAGATAGCATCGCCAAGCCCGTTAAAAAAAATAACGTCTTCTGCATCGATCTTCACTTTGCCGAGAGCGTTGGTCTGTGATGCTATAAATTCACGGGTGGAAAGTACTCCCTTAGTGGAAGAATAGCCGTAAGTGTGATCCTGACGTACTGCATCCACTACGATATCCTTCATCCATTCAGGGACCTTCTCTCCCTTTGCAATGGGATCACCTATATTTTCCCAATTGGTCTTCAAGCCAAGCTTCTGTAATTTTTCCCCGACATTAACAATGTTCCTTATCTCATAGGTCAACTCACCTGCCCCTATATGAACAATATCTGTCCTCATAATACCCACACTCCTGCGCCTGTCGCCATAGTTAAAAAAGTACCTGCAAAACCACCTGATTAAAGTGAGTCACGTACCACAGCTATCAGCCGGTGTCAAGCAACCAAAAGCCGGAATCGCTGAATGGCAGCATCCCTGTTTTCAGTTTTCACCGCTGTACCTTTTCAGCTTATTCAGCAGAGTTTTACGGGTGATTCCCAATATTCTCGCCGCCTCACTTTTATTACCGGCTGTCGCCTCAACAGTTTGAATTACAAGCTGTTTTTCAGCCTCAAAGATTGACAACTGTCGATTTTCATCTACTGGACGCTGATCTTCAGCAAATTTCTGGATAGCCAGAGGCAGACTCTTTTCAGTAAGGGATGACCCCCGCATAAGAATAATACCTCTTTCAATGGCATTCTCCAACTCCCTCACATTGCCCGGCCAGGGATAGCGACGGAGCAAATCCATACATCCGGGGGTGATGCTCTCCAGCTCTCTTCTATTCTTTTCGGCAAATTTATCACTGAACTGCTGAACCAGTTCTTCGATATCCTCCCCGCGCATACGAAGCGGAGGCACATCGATCATAACTACATTCAACCTGTAGTAAAGATCATCCCGGAAATTGTTTTTCTTCACTTCTTCCTCGAGATCCCGGTTAGTTGCGGCAATTACTCTGACATCAACACTTATGGTCTCCTCTCCCCCGACCCGCTGCAGTTCCTGTTCCTGCAGAACTCTCAACAGTTTGACCTGCATGGCCTGGGAGGTTTCGCCTATCTCATCGAGAAAAAGGGTACCACCATCCGCCTGCACAAACTTTCCTTCCCGCTTCCTCTCCGCTCCTGTAAAAGCCCCCTTCTCATGACCAAACAGCTCTGTCTCAAGCAAACCTTCAGCAAGGGCAGCACAGTTCACCTTTACAAAAGGTCTGTTCTTCCGCTCACTGTTCTCATGCAGTGCTTCAGCCACAAGTTCCTTGCCGGTCCCTGATTCACCGGAAATCAGCACAGTGGCTTCAGTTGGCGCCACATAGGAAATCATCTCAAAAAGCTCGATCATTGGCGGAGATGAGCCGATGATCCTGGAAACCAGGCCGGGCATTGGTGATTCCTCCTGGTACTTTTTCGCAATAACCTGATGATGATCGACAGCCCGCTCAAGCGCAAGCCGCAGCCTGTCAAAATCGAGAGGCTTGGTGAGATAGTCGTGGGCGCCCTGCTGGATGGTTTCCACTGCGCTTTCAACGGTGGAATACGCTGTCATAAGTATAACCGGAAGTAGTGGAGCAATGGTATGGATACGGATAAAAGCTTCACGACCGTCCATCCTGACCATACGAATATCCATAAGGACAGCGTCATAGGGATTGTTCTGCACAGCTGCAACAGCAGTATCACCATCATCAGCCTCAACTGTTCGGTATCCCCATGTCCCCAGCATGGAACAGAGCATATAACGATGAACCTGATCATCATCCACAACCAGTATGGTAATCTGTTTCTTTTCGCCTGCCACTTTTGCGCCTTTTAAATACCAGTGAACTGGATACTACCGGTCACTGGTTCATTTTTTTCAACAACCATCCAATATTTTCACCAAGTGTTTTCATAGTGGCAAGCCCTTCTTCGTCTCCTGCCACCTCACCTTTTTCACGACCGACTCCTATATTCCAGTATGAAGATCCAACCACAATCATCTCGCCAATAAGAAAAAAGTGGTTCATTGAATCAAATACGTGAATGGCCCCGGCTCTGCGCTGCACAGCAACACCGGCACCCAGCTTCCTTTTAAACATATTGCCATTTGCCCTTGCCACCATTCCAGCCCGGTCAATCAGAGCTTTCATTTCCGAAGAGAGATCAGCGAAGTAGGTTGGAGAACCGAGAAGGATCACATCAGCATCAATCATTTTCGCAATGCAATCGTTTATCACATCTTTTTTGAAGGCACACTGCTGATCTTTGTTTCTAAAGCAGGCCATACAGGCTTTACAGCCCGGTACTTCCCGACCGGCAAGTTCGACCAGTTCAGTCTCAACGCCCCCGGAAGCCAACTGTTCCAGAACCCTATTCAGCAACAACGCCGTGTTACCATTTTTCCTCGCACTCCCACAAAAAGCAACAGCTTTCATCTCTTTCTCCTTTTTTGATAGGGTATGAATCAGATTTTGCACCTTCCAAATATGAATTTATCTCCGGGGAAAAGCAAGGATAAAAAAACTTGTGGAATTCAGATCAGGTGTGTAAGAGGAAACTACCCCACTTACTCTACTTAACCCGACAGGCCGGAAATATTTTTACTGCCGCTGAATGAACCGGTGAAAAAGCATAACTCCAGAGGGACAGGAAAATGACAACGGTGACTGTAGAGAACCGGCTGATCAGACCATCAAAGATTGCCTGCATCGGCCGCAATTACGTTGATCATATCAAAGAACTGGGTAATGATAATCCTGAGCAGATGGTGATCTTCATAAAACCCAACACAGCAATATCAACAAGACTGAAATCCAACATGAGTGAACCTGTTCACTATGAAGCGGAATTGTGTTTTCTCTGCCAAAACGGTAGACTCTCTGCGGTTGGTTTTGGGCTTGATCTGACAAAACGTAATCTGCAGAGCAGGTTAAAAGAAAAAGGACTCCCCTGGGAGCGGGCAAAAGCATTTGATGGATCTGCCCTGTTCAGCCAGTTCAGGAAAATCTCAGAGGTCAGTTCTCATCTCACTTTTGACCTCACCATTGACGGCACTACAGTACAGAGCGGGAATATTGATCTGATGATCCATAAACCAGATCATATTCGTGCGGAAATATCTACATTCATGACTTTGCTGGATGGTGATATCGTCATGACCGGGACGCCGAAAGGTGTCGGCGAGATCAACCCCGGCCAGGTCTTCACCGGTACTGTGAAAGACGGCAAAAAAGTGATTGTCAGTGGTACGTGGACGGCTGAATAATCAGCGCTCAAACGAGTAGAGAAGATCTGTCCCTGTTGCCTCCGTAGACGTTTGTGTTTCAATGGAAAAACCGTGGGCAAGGCCGTATCGCACACGAAAAACCCCCAGCTGGCTGAACACATTCATATCATAACCGAGATAGAGGTTTTTGGTTATACGTTTACCCACAACAAGAGACATATTCTCTTTTTCCCCGCTTCCCTCCAGATGCAGATCATCCACAGCGAGTATAGTCCCAAGACTCTTACCGGCTTTGGAACTTTGTTGGACACCCAGGGCAACAGCGGCCGTTTCAAGGAAATTACTTTCATCTTCGGAGGAAGCCGATACGGTACGACCAATTAAGAGATGGGAGAGTATATCAGTATCTGACATTGCGGGATCGGAGAAAAGATGGAACTGCAGATCCTGCACAAGTCCGCTGACGTCCACCCCAACGACATAACCGTCTCCAACGGCCTCTTCCGCACTTACTGTTTGCTGGGCCCGGGCATCAATTCCCGGATTGTCTATAGGTCCCCCGGTAAATAACATCCGGCCTCTCTTGATATCAAAGGAGCGCCCGAACACCGTAAAAGTCCCGTTAACAAGAGTCAGTTCCCCCGTTCCACTCAAATAGTAGTCCGGTCGGTCCACTACTTCCAGTCCTCCTTCCAGACGGCCATTAAGCCCGTAGCCGTCAACATGGACATCATCTCCCAGCTGAACGTTCAGCCGGGTAAAAACAGGCCAGCTCTCTCCCTTTAGCTCCTCCCCTCCATTCACAAAAATCACATCGTCCGATTGCGACACTGAACTCGTCATCTCCTCAGGCGTAATCATCGCGTAGGGTATTTTAACGCTGCCGCTGAAATCACCCTTATCCCTGCTGAACAGGAATTTTGCATCCGGGGTGGCCCTGACCTTATACTCTGGCAGGTCAAACAGCAGGAAGTCGTTTCCTCGAATTTTTAAATCCCCCCCGATCCCTCCATCTCCATATTGCAATTTTCCCGAGACAGCAAGTTCTCCCCCTCCGGAAGATGCCTCACAACGGATCCGTGCGCCACTCTCTTCGGCCGAGAGATTGAGTTTAACGTCTTCAAGAATAACACCCTGGTAAGGAAGAGCCAGCCCTCCATGAATCAGCCTTAACTCCCCACTGACCTTCGGCTGAGCCAGGGACCCCGAAAATGAAAGGCTGCCGTCCATTTTGCCGACAGGTTCAACCCAATATCCGGTAAAAGGTTCAAGGAATGTTAAATCAAACGTCCTGACAAAGATATCTCCCTCCAGAGAAAGATCCTGAGGGGATGCTGTAAACGGGCCAAAACCGGTGATTTCAGAAGACAATCTCAGCAGACTCCCGCCCCCCATGGAGGTGGACAGCACATTGAGAAGTATACCGTCTTTTAAGGTAGAGGTAATAACAGTGTCATCCAGTGTTATATGACGTAATTCCTCTTCAGCCTGCTGAATTTCAAAATCAGCTTCCGGAAGTTCCAGCTGCAGATCTCCGCTCACAATCCCGCTACCGTCACCTTCTGCCTCAAATTCACCACTTATGACGCCGTTAACAGGCACCGATATCAGCTCTGTCCAGTTCAGCCAGGGCAGTATTACATTACTGAGAGTGCTGCTGACCTGCCAGGAAATATTATCATCATCGTCCCTGAGGAGCTCACCTCTCAGACAAACCTGACCCTCTATATCCTTCAAACACAAATTTTCCAGCGACAAACCTTTACTTCCGGCAGTCAGACGTGCCGACTGCTCCTGCTCCACACTCCCATATTTAACAGAACTATGGGTGATACCATAGAGATCTCCCTGCCACAAATCTTCCCTGTACTCCCCCTTAACCCTTAACTGCGATTCCCCATATCGGGAGGATAACTGCAAGAGTGCTGTATGTTGCGCAGGAGTGCCTGCTGCCTCAAAATCGGCTCCGGCCAGGGTCAATCCAAAGCTGTTAATTCCTTTCCCATGCAATGATCCCCTAAACTGTCCACGGGTGCTGAGCTCCCCGTCAAACTTGCCATCTATCCGGGAAAGGGACTGCTCTCTGAACACCAGTCCCTTCCCATGCAGATCAACCGACAATTCCGGTTTGTCAGGTGATCCGGCGAGTGTTCCACTGATAGAGATCGACCCTCCTCCCCTGGGCAGAATTTGACCAATATCGGGAGAAAAAATAGAATAATAGAGAGAAAAGCGATCTCCGGCAGTGCCTTCTACCCTCAATTTGGAAGATCCATGTTTCAGGGTGATCCCGTCAGTCTGCAGTTTGCCCCCCTTAATCTGGATATTGCCCTTCCCTGAAAGTTCCTGTCCTCTCAGCGACCCGGACAGTCGGCCAAGATTGACAAAACCTTCCGCCCCCTCTGCAGTCTGACTGAATTGACCATTAATACGTCCATTTATCTGCCCATAAAGTTCAGGAAAGAGCGGTGAAGGATCAAAGTTATCAAAAGAAACATCGACAACCCAGCGCAACGGTTCAGCCCATGAGAAACTGCCGTGATGAAGCAGTAGATTGCCGGAGAAATCACCACTTCCAAGAGATAAACCATCAGAATAGACCTCATATTCTGTCAGGAAAACGTCACCCCGGACAGCAATATGCTGCTGATGCAGCTCTCCCTCCATTTTTGCAATTTTAAAAGAGGCCTCAACACCATGCCCGACAACTTTGCCACGACTGTCCAGTTCTGCGTTGATTCGTCCTGGAATTTCTTCTGTGATAACTGCAGGATTAACGTTTTTGAAAATAAAATGACCATCCCAGCTGAAGGTGTCAGCCCATGAAATTGAGCTGTGTTCAGCAGTTGCACTCTTTTCCCCGCTGACAAGATGAAGAGACTGAAACTCTATCCCATACCAGTCGGCGGTAAGAGTACTGGTAAGATGAACATCAGTCAGATCATCCCAGTTTCCCTCGGCCAGGACATTTCCATGATACCCGTCCAGATCCCCTGAAGCATCTACTTCTGCTGTGGACAGGAGTATATCCGGCATGACATCGTGAAAACTGCCAAGATCAACATTCTCCCCATTTACCGTAACCTGCCACTGGGGATCCTCAAGGAGATTAAGAACCCTGCCTTTCGCACGAACCTCAGCCGGATGGACCAGCCCGAGATCAACCTGCAGGTCATCGAACAATCCGCTGATTGAATAGGTTCCGGCAAGATTATTGACTCCGCCCATTGAAAATCTGTAACTGCCCATAAGATCAAGCGGCTTATCTCCGGCCGTATCAAAAAACCCGTGAGATTTAATACCGAAATCAGGTGTATCGAGGAAAAAACCATTCAGATTCAGCAATGAGCCCTGCCAACCCAGTTCAAACCCGCTGTTCATTATTCGTATAAGTTCACTGCCGTCATTACCCGTGATTCGCAGATCTTCAACCACAACATTTCGAACAGTAAAGGCAAAGGGGAGAAACAGTCTTGGCAGCATCACAGGAGAATTTGATGACATCTCTCCTCCGCTGTCTGCTTTTACTTTTCCTCCACCATCCTTTAAAATGATCCTGCTCTTCCTCACTGCAACCGTGGAAATATCCAACTCTCCACTGAAAAGTCTGGATGGATGCCAGCGAAACTCCACCTCTCCTACATTCACTGAAACAGATTCTGTGTCAATTTTAATTCCCTGAACAGACCATCGATCCAACAGCCTTCCTTTCACATTTTCAATGGTTATAAACGATTTACAGATACCATTAATACCATTTTTCATCAGCACAAAGCCGCTTTCCGTACCAACCAGAAAGAGTAAAAAAGAGACAGTGATGAAAAAAACAAGCGCCAAAAACAAAAAAACTGTTTTTCTCATTACAGATCACCACCAACCGTCAAATGCAGTCTTAACGGGTTACCATCCTCGGTGATGGCCGATGCCAGATCTAGCCGTATCTGGCCAAAGGGCAGACGAATACGTACACCAACGCCTATGCCCTGATAAAAATCCAGCTGAAGATCATCAGTCGCACTGCCAACATCCCAGAATCCGGCAACACTCCAGTAATCTTTCACAATTCTCTCAGCCTCGATGCTGCCCACGACCAGATACCTGCCACCAATCACCGTACCGGATTCATCTCTTGTGCCAATGGATTTGTATTTATACCCCCTGATTGAACTATCACCACCGGTATAAAATCTGAGTGAAGGAGGAAGGGAATCGATGGAATCCACATAGGTGGCACCCAGTGAACCACGGCCTATCAGACGGAACTTTTCTGTTGGTGAAATGATGGCTTTTCCGCCCACAGTTACCTGAAAGAAACTTGCATCTGCAGCCACCCCATCGACAGAACCGAGCAAACCTACAGAGGCCTGCAGACCATTCTTAGTATTGAGGATATCATCTGCCCAGATAAACCCGCCGTTAAGCGAGGGTATAAGCAATGTACTGTCACCGCTGGTATTGCCAACATCGTAAACTTCATCTCTTAACTCCAGACCAAAACTGTATAGATAGCGGGGACCGGAATATTTCCGCTTCACAGAGGCAGTGATAAGGCGGGTATTTGTATCATCCCATCGCTGATCCTGGTAGGTCAGGCCGTGTATAAATGTTTCGTATCGAGGATTGTCACGGGGAATTTCATAAAAAAGGGAAAATGAATTTTCCAACTGTGCCACCAGCAGTGAGGCACTCATTTTATGTCCCTTACTGTTGAATAGACGATTCTTCCAATCAAGTTTTCCACGGATACCAGTATCTGTGGCATAACCCAGGCCGACACTGTATTTATTCAAATGTGCGGGAGGAGTCAATTCAATGGAGACAGGAATACGCAGATCAACGGCATGATCCGTATCACCCTTGGCCACAACACTGCTGAAATAATCGGTACGATAAAGGATCGACTGAAGTTCAAACAGTTTGGACGGGTTATACGGGTCACCTGGTTTATAAGGCAGATACCTCCGCAACAGATCGGGTCGCAAGACCTTCTGTTCACTCCTTATCTGACCGAAAACATATTGCGGTCCGGTCTGTATGACAAGATGAACTGTTGCATTGGAATCCTCAATATTAATCCTCAGAGCCTGTTCGACAAAACCGGCCTCAAGAAAACCCTCATCCAATGCCGCATTTATAAGCTGCTTTTTTCCCTTCTCATAGAGACTCTGATCAAGAATATCGCCGTGGTTCAGGGGAAAGCTTGCAACCGCAGCACTCAGTTGCTCGCTGTTTCTTCCTGAGCCGACAATGGAGCATTCCACCTTTTTTACCAGAATCGGCTCACCCTTTTCGATGATATAGAGTGCACGCCAGCCCTCATCTTCCTTGATGAGACCGGTTGTGATTTGAGGCTGATAATAACCAAACGGAGCAAGGGCTGAACGGATATCATTCTCCGCCTGACGGTGCAATCTCCGTACTTCCCGATCACCAAGGCGTTCATTTTCCCGGTGAAGATAGATTTTCAGACGTGCCAGAACATTAGCATAGAGCGGCCCGCTAACCCCTTCAACCACAACAGAAACCTTTACCCCGGCAAAGGCAGGCAACTGCGGCATAAAGAGCATTGCCAGTATTAAAAATAGTATTCGACAGGACAAGGAGTTATATAAGGAAGAATATTTTTATAGTAACGCCGCAGATAGAGTTGACTCTGAAACCTCGTCAGCCAGACCGATCAACCGGCTGGAAACTGTTTTCCTGCTCCCCGGAGCCGGATTCCCGGATTATTTAACAGGAGTTGTCAATATTATAAAGATGAATATTGAGAAAGCCGTAATTAAAAAAATTGTGCATGGCGGCTTCGGTCTGAGCCATCTTTCATCCGGAAAGACACTCCTCGTACAGAGAACCCTTCCGGGCGAAATAATCAAAATAGCAGTAACAGAAACGAAAAAAAATTATTCCATTGGAAGATTACAAAAGATCATCCTACCCCACAAGAAAAGAGCACCGGCTCCCTGTAAATATTATGACCAATGCGGTGGATGCAACCTGCAACACTGCGATATTCCGACTCAGCTTACAATAAAAAAGAATATTTTGCTCGATCTCCTGCAACGCAGCAGAGAGGGAAATGTACAAAATGCAGTGAACACCGTCGCCAATCCTGTTGCCTCCCCGTCCGACTTCGGTTATCGGCAGCGTATCCGGCTTTTAGTTGATGAAGACGGCAGGGTCGGTTTCCGCCGTTTTCGCTCACACAGAGTCTGCCACGTTGACCACTGCCTGCTTGCGGCACCTCCAATAAATGACAGTCTTGAAAGGCTTGTAAAGCAGGAAGGGTTTCAGAGCCTTATGAAACTTGCAACAGAAATAGAACTGCAGCTGAATCCCGGGTCGGCCAAAATTGCATGCCTCATCCATTTTCGCAGAAAACCGAGACCATCAGACGTTAAAGCTGCCAAATCACTCTGCTCCACTATCCTGACCATCGAGACTATTTTTTTCCTGGGTGATGATTACCAGATGATGGGGCCGTATGGATCGCAAGAAAAACCTCCGGCAAAACATCTGCATATCAGCTATCCGGAAGTAAAGGATAGGGTCCCTCCCCTTGAATTCTTCTGGGAAGCCGGTGGATTCTGCCAGGTAAACCTTGAACAGAACAGACAACTCATCCAGATCGTCCTGAATTTCAGTAAAGTAGGCAAAAATGAAACGGTTCTCGATCTTTTCTGCGGTATGGGAAATTTCTCCATTCCCCTTGCCCGCCAGGCAAAACAAGTGACAGGCATTGAGGGCCAGGGGGGGGCAATCCGCAGCGCCAGATTAAATTCAGAGCATGATGGTCTGGATAACACGGAGTTTATAAAAGGATCCATCAATGACAGTTGTCGAAAACTGAGGGAACAGGGAATCTGTTTTGACTGTGTCATTATCGACCCGCCGCGCCAGGGTATCCCATCCCTGGCCAGCACCCTTGCTGAACTGACAAAAAAACGACTTGTCTACATCTCCTGCGATCCTGCCACTCTCTGCCGCGACCTCGACGATCTCACCGAAACCGGCTTTACAATACAAGAAATACAGCCCATCGATATGTTTCCCCAGACCCACCATATTGAAACTGTGGTGCTCCTTGAGAAAACTGGCTGACCCTCCCCCCCACTTTTCTCCTTACTGCAAACGACTTTCACGTCAAAGAGCTATTAAGGGTTGCAAAGCAGTGCAGGATGACCTACCCTGTATACCGGATGCGGGAGCTCGGTTTAACCGGGCTGAGAGGGGTTTTGAAAGTAACCCGACCGCTTAACCTGATCCGGATAATGCCGGCGGAGGGAAAAATTCGATTTTCCAGCCGTCTCTTTCACCGAGACGGCTTTTTTTGTTTCCTGCTCCCACGGACGATTTATCTGACAATCCATAAGGAGGCATCATGAAGATTTCACCTGTCATTCTCACCATAACCCTGCTGCTGTATACACTCATGTCGCCTGCGCCCATGGCTGAAGCGAATGAAACCATAACCCTGATGAGTCACGACAGTTTCAGTATCAGCAAAAAAACCATTGAACTTTTTGAAAATGAAAATAATGCCACAATTCGTTTTCTCAAGGCAGGAGATGCAGGTGCTGCTCTGATTCAGGCAATCCTCTCCAAAAAGAACCCCCTTGCAGATGTCTTTTTCGGTGTCGACAACAGCTTTATGAGCCGGGCTTTGAAAGCGGACATTTTCGTCCCCTACAATTCTCCGCGACTGGCAGACATCCCTGAATACCTCAAACTGGACAAACAGAACCGGCTGTTGCCTGTGGACTACGGTGATGTCTGCCTCAACTACGACAAGGCATGGTTCAAGGAACACAAACTGACACCGCCTCAGAATCTTGCTGATCTTGCCAAACCTGAATATAAGAGTCTGACCATTGTGGAGAATCCGGCAACTTCATCACCCGGCATGGCCTTTCTCCTCGCCACTATCAGCAGATTTGGAGAAGATGGTTACCTTGATTTCTGGGCAAAACTGCGGGCCAATGATGTCCTTGTGGCCAGCGGCTGGGAGGATGCCTACTACGGTCACTTCACTTCTGCTTCCAAGGGAAACCGCCCGATAGTCGTAAGCTACGGCTCGAGTCCGGCTGCTGTCGTCTACTATTCTAAAACTCCGGTTACCACTGCCCCGACCGGGGCTGTAGTCAGTGATGGGTCAGCCTTTCGTCAAGTTGAATTCGTCGGCATCCTTAAAGGCAGCAAGAAACGGCAGCTGGCAGAAAAATTAGTCGATTTTATGCTTGGAACCACTTTTCAGGAAGATATCCCTCTGCAGATGTTTGTCTTCCCATCGAACGAAAAAGCCCGGTTGCCGGATGTTTTCACCAGGCACGCGGCAGTTGCAGAAAAACCAGCTAATGTTGCCCCTGCAGCAATTGAAAAAAACCGAAATGCATGGCTAGAGGCATGGACTGACACAGTTCTCCGGTAACCTTTTGAAGACCAATTCAGCCTCAAACCGCTGGCTTCTGCTCCTTCTGCCGCTGCTCTTTCTCGGCCTGTTCTATTTTTATCCCCTGGTGAAAATAGTCGCCATGAGTTTTGCGCCGGAAGGAGTTTGGGAGCTGGACCGGTTAAAGCAACTCATATCTTCAGACACTTATATTCGTGTCCTTGGCTTCACCTTCTGGCAGGCCGCCCTCTCCACCCTGCTGACCCTGTTTTTTGCTCTGCCGGGAGCCTATATCTTCGCCCGCTTTACTTTCCCCTGCAAAAACAGCATCCAGGCCCTGCTGACGGTTCCCTTCGTTCTGCCGACAGTGGTTACTGCTGCCGCATTCAGGGCACTGCTCGGCTCAAACGGTCTTGTAAACAGCTGGCTGATGACAGCTTTTCATCTCACAACCCCACCGATATCGATTGATCAGACGGTGGCCTTTTTCCTGCTGGCACATATATTTTATAACTATTCACTGGTACTGCGTATTGTTGCCGGATACTGGAGTCACTTAAACCCGACCATAGAGGAGGCTGCCAGAATGCTGGGTGGTTCTCCGTGGCGGATTTTTA